>PFOW01000081.1 GCA_002792735.1 bacterium CG_4_10_14_0_2_um_filter_33_32 | reverse complement strand
ATGGAATATAGATAAGAATTATTAGGAACTACCTGGGTAAAAAACCAATCTCTATAAATAGTATTATTTGGTATTCCATAATCCCACCAAAATGAATATCCAAATGGATTTGTTTTAGGGTTTATAAAATAACTAAGACTAGAAGATGAAGAAACATTTGGTTCTAAAAAATAAACACTCTCATTAATATTAAAATTATTTAAAAAACCATTTGAAGAAATAGTTTGAGCAGCTGAAGCACCTATTTTACTAAAACCTTCTGCGCTATCACCATTAACGAATATGTTTTTAGTAGAAGAACCGCTTTTAGACCATAGAGTGATGATTTCCTGTCCATCTTTAAGATAATGATTCTTAAATAATAAGTTATTATCATAACAATAAGCTATATCATCAAAGTAAATTGAACCTTTAACTTCAACATTTGGATTTTCCTTATCTTTTTCTTTGTCTATAACTATTGATTCGAACGAAGCCGGCTGATCAATTACACCATCTCCGTTTCCTCCCCAATGAACTGCTCTCTGTCCGGAATCATTAAAATTTACAATTACTTTTTGCCATCCGCTATATGGGGATCTTACCGCATAACCTTGGAATATTTCTCCTGTACTATCTTTAATTATTATTCTTATACAAACATTTAAATTATTATCTCCATATATTTTAAATTTTATAACTGGGTTTCCACCACCTAAATAAGCATTTTTATTTAAACTAATATAAGCACTGGTATTGTCATAAGGCAAATTATAGTTTACTTTTAATGCTTTGTTTCCACCAAAATCTTTTTTTTCGAAAGAACTTGTTGCGCCAGAAAAATTCCAAAGATTCCAGCTAAGACTACCTTCAAAATTATCTATTGTTGTTGAACCAATAACATCATCTTGGTTTCTAAAAGTTGTTCCTTGTAATTTTTCTGACAAAAATTTATATGTAAAAAATGATGGTTTTTCTGAAAAATCATTTCTGACCATTCCCCAATCTCCAGAAGAATCATCTCTAAAAGTATAAACAAATATCTTTTCAATATCCGGGAAACTTAAAGAAATTGAATATAACCGTGCAATATAATCAGCCTGATCTTCCTCTGAAACAACATCTGTTGGCCAGCCTGCTTCTGTAACCCATATTTTTTTATTATATTTTTTTGCGAAACCGATTGATTGCCCTAATTGATATTGAAGAGTATCATACCCTATCATAAATTCTTCTGGCGCAGATAGATTCCTTAAGATATTAGTAGCGAAGATATCAAAATAACAACCACCGGTTTTTTCAATAACTCTGTTTAAAAAATAGACATCTGCACCTGAAACTGCTCCGGATAATATAACAGAATCAGGATTTGCCTGTTTGGCGGCTTGATAACCTCTTTTTAAAAGCTGGCCATACCAAAATTCTTTATCATCTGGAACCATATTATTTATCTTTAAAAAACGGTTTAAATTGGGTTCATTCCATAATTCCCAATACTGCACTACAGGCGAACCCAGAGCATCATTTATACCATCACCGTCATAACGTTCAACTAATTTTCCAACAAAATCTGCCCAAGCGTCTAAGTTAGGTAAATATTTATCTTCGTCTGATAATCCTTTCCCTGTACTCGCCCATATTGCAGAATAAGCTATCAAACCAGAAATATTTATATGATTGGCATTTGCCTTTAAAACAACATCATCATATCCAGACCAATCATACTGGTCTTGCGTGGGTTCAATAAAATCCCAGGTAAATTCTTCTCTTTCCCATTTTGCGCCTACTTCTGCCATTTTAGAAAAAGCAGTATCTCTTTCTTGTGGATAATATCTTCTAAACACATGACCATTCACACCAAAGGGAGAATTTTCGTTATTATCAGAAGCTATAGAGGCTTGGTCTGACGAAGCTTGGACTTTATCTAGTGATAGGATAAGAGAGTTTAGCGGATTAACCACAAAACATAACATCAACAATAGAATAATCTTTTTTTTCATTTTTTATAAAACACTTATGTTAATTTTATTAATGTGAAGTATCGTAATATCCACTTGCCCAATCTTCGGTGGCAGCCTGGTTTTTAGTTGTAGAGTAGTATCCGCTTACCCAATTTTGTGGGATAGCCCTATCCCACAGTCTTCTCTCGTAAAAAGATGATGACCAAGATTCTGGTACTGCTTTAACCCAAAATGTCCATTTGTAGGAATAGATACCAGGAGGGCCTGATTCAGAAACCCAATTTTCAGGGACTGCTTTATCCCAAAGTCTAGCATAATAAAAAGAATTAGACTGTAGAGTAGGTACTGCTGTATTCCAAAAGTAATTGTAATAGTATTCAGAAGCTAAATTAGAGAGTATAGCAGTATTAAAGGCATAGGTGTAGTAGTGTTGTCCACTCCATAGTTCTGGGATAGCCTTATTCCAGAATCTGGAAGAATAGTAAGAG
>PFOW01000080.1 GCA_002792735.1 bacterium CG_4_10_14_0_2_um_filter_33_32 | reverse complement strand
TTTTTTCTTAGCTACAACTTTTTTCTTGACTACTTTTTTAACTGCTTTCTTAACAGTTTTTTTCTTTGGAGCTGCCTTCTTTACAGCTTTCATGGAAACAACCTTCTTCTTTTTTTTAGTTGCAACCATTTTCTTCTCCTTTTTGACCCGTCCTAAACTCTGGCCTTTAGCCGGAGCTGATACGGATTGTTGACCTTCCTCTTTGTTAGAGGTAGATTTTTTTATTAATTTTTTATCTACTGTTTCATTTAAATTATCTTCTTTTTTTTCTTTAAAATCAATCAATGCTTGTTTATCTTCATCATCTTCTTCTACTAACATCTCAACTGATGCCACAGAAGTAACTTTATCGCCATCATTTAGCCTCATGATCCTGATACCTTGAGTTGCTCTACCTATACGAGAAACTGAGGATAAAGGCATTCTAATTACTTGTCCTTTTTCAGATATAACAACTAAATCTCCTTCTGCTTTACTATCTACAATACGCATATCTACTATTTGACCAGTTTTCTTAGTGACTTCAGCAGCCTTAATCCCCTTACCCCCACGATGGTGTTTAGTAAACAGGTTGACTGAGCTTCTCTTGCCATAACCATTTTCCATTATAACCAAAACTTCGTCATTTTTTTGCGCAACATCCATACCTTGCACTGAATCTGACTTAGACAAACTTATGCCACGAACGCCTCTTGTTGCCCTTCCCATAGATCTTGCTTCCTTCTCATTAAATCTCAAAGCTTTACCTTCTTTGGTAACTAGTAATATTTCATCTTTACCGCTAGTTACTTTAACCCATTTTAATTCATCACTTGCATCAAGTTTAATAGCTATTAACCCAGACTTTCTGGCTACCTTAAAATCACCTATAGCCGTCTTTTTAACAAGTCCTCTTCTGGTTGCCATAATTAAGTAACCTTCTTTATTCGCAAGCTTAGAAATATTTACTAGCGCTGTTACTTTTTCTTCAGGGGCCAATTGGATAAGATTAACCAATGCCTGACCCTTGGCTGTCCGCTGCCCAATAGGAATATCATATACTTTAGCTTGAAATACCCTACCTTTATTGGTAAAAAACAGCATATTATCATGTGTGCTGGCCAATAAAAGATGTTCTACAACATCCTCTTCTCTCGTAGTCATACCAATAATACCTTTGCCTCCTCGAGCTTGAGCTCTATAAGTAGCTGGGCTTAACCTTTTTATATAGTTAGAGGTTGTAAGAGCAACTATTGCTTCTTCGTTGGGAATCAAATCTTCTTGTCCAAATTCAGAAACGCCAGTTCTGACAACTCTAGTCTTCCTCTCGTCGGCATATCTTTCCCTAATCTCTGAGAGTTCATCCTTGATAACTCCTAAAATCTTTTTAGGATGTTTTAAAAGATCTTCTAATTCGGCAATAAGTTTCTTTAAAGCTTTATATTCATCTTCCAGCTTTTTTCTTTCAAGCGCAGCTAAAGTTTGGAGCCTCATTAAAAGTATTGCTTCTGCCTGAACCGTTGTTAGCTTGAATTTTTTAACTAGATTTTCTTTTGCCTTATCTCGATCCGGAGACTGTTTAATGGTTTTTATTATCTCATCAATATGGTCTAAAGCTTTAATTAAACCTTCTAAAATGTGGGCTCTTTCTTTAGCCTTAGCTAGATCATATTTTGTTCTTCTTGTTACAACTTGTACCCTATGATCAATAAAATATTGAAGTATGTCTTTCAAGATTAAAAGTCTAGGCTGTATACCATCAACTAAAGCAACCATATTAAAATGAAACGCTGATTGCATTGGAGTAAACTTATAAAGTTGATTTAAAATCTTTTTAGGATAAGCATCTTTTTTAAGCTCGATAACAATACGGACGCTACCCCTTGCAGACTCATCCCGAAGATCAGAAATTCCAATAATTCTCTTATTTTTCACCAAATCAGCAATTTTTTCTATTAACGAGGCCTTATTTTGCTGATAAGGAATTTCTGTTACTAAAATCTCAAACTTGCCGTTTTTCTTTTCGTTAATTTCAGCTACTGCTCTCATCACAACACTACCTCTTCCTGTAGAATAAGCAGCTTCTATGTCTTTAACATTATAAATTATTCCGCCTGTTGGAAAATCTGGTCCTTTTATAAATTCAAGTAACTCATCGAGAGAAGCCTTAGGATTATCGATTACGTGCATTGTAGCGTCAATAACCTCACCTAAATTATGCGGCGGAATTACCGTTGCCATACCCACAGCTATTCCCATAGAACCATTAAGCAACAATTGAGGAAGTTTTGCCGGTAACACTTTGGGTTCTTTTTTGGTTCCATCATAATTTGGAACAAAATCTACGGTATCCTTATCGATATCAGACAACATTTCTTCAGTTATACGCGCCATTTTAGCTTCCGTATAACGCATTGCGGCAGCTGAGTCACCATCCATAGAACCAAAATTACCCTGACCTTGAACTAAAGGATAGCGCATTGAAAAATCCTGAGCCATTCTAACCATTGAATCATAAACAGCAGTATCACCGTGGGGATGATATTTACCTAAGGTTTCTCCAACGATCGTAGCGGACTTTCTAAATCTGCCTAAAGGTCTTAGCCCTAATTCATTCATAGCAAAAAGAATCCGCCTATGTACCGGTTTTAGGCCGTCACGAACATCAGGAAGAGCACGAGCCACAATCACACTCATCGCATAATCTAAGTAGCTTTCCTCCATTTCTGTAGTAATATTTCTAGGTTTTATATACCCTATTTCCTGATTCTGTATATTCTCTTTATCTTTATCGCTTTTTGCCATGAATCTTTCCCTATTTGAAAAATTTTAAAACCTGCCTTATTTAGACATTATCATTGCCCGGTTTTAATTATAGTTTACTCACTAGATATATCCCAACGATCAACAAGCCATTTACTATCACTTTGTACCCAAACCACCGCAAAGTACCTGTTTATAGTCCATTTTGATCCGCTTTCTCGATCAACCTGTAATTCTCTTCCATAAACGTCATACTGACTATCACTAGTTTTCTTGGTGATAGTTATCCTAAAACTTTCAGGATAAGAATACATCCTAGCATCAGTTGACAGATCTGCATAGTTAAACTCTTTCTGAAATGCAGAAGACATATATTTCTTAAGTTCATTTTCATTGCCGGCAATATATGCATTCATAAATGAGGTCACCAATGATTCTACTTTAGCTTTATCGTCAGCGGTCTGTTTATCTTTTCTCTCTTTTTCTGCCGTTTGCTGTTCATCTGATGCTAGCTTTTCTTCATAAGACGCTCTCACTTCCTGAAATTTCGTAACCACCACGGTAAAGGTATCATCAGATAGCTTGCTGTCTATAAAATCAAGTCTTGTATAAACCTTTGAAAAGGAAATCTTTGCAGTTTCACCCAGATTATCTATATCCTCAATGTCCTGATCGGTCATTTTTGAAGGATTATCAGCAGCTGATCGCAAACTTTGAAGATAGCTTTTATAATCCGACAAAGCCAAGACAAAAGCATCTTTTCCGTCTTTATAATTTTCCGGCGTATTTAGTTTTGTTATTTCATCCTGTTTATCACCTGCCATACCTTCAACAGATTTAATCTTTAAAGCAATGTTTTCAAAACTTTCCATTTCATTCATTGCGGTTACTTCTTTATTTAGAGCGTCATTTTCGTTATAAACGGTCTGCCATATGCCTCTAACTTTAGTTTTGTATTGTTCACCTTCGTTTGACTTGAAATAAAAAGTAGCCGCTAAAGCAGAAGCCGAAATTAAAAAAAGAGCAAAAAACGCTAAAAAAATCTTATTTTTGTAAAAAGGCTTTCTTTTCTTTTTTTGATTGTCGATAAGATCTTCAGTTTTGACCTCTTCTTCACCGGATTTCTTATGCAAACTCTCTCCGCAATGACCACAAAAATTCTCTGAATTTTTTTGGATAGCTCCGCAACTTGGACAGTAAATATTATCTGTTCTAATTTTAATATCAGTGGCTTTTTTAGTCATTTTTTCCTCGATTTATAATACTGATCTTATATTAAAATTATATCAAAATTACAAACAAAAAACAAGCCAATGTACGCGTCACGCACATTTGAGACTCCGGAACAGTTTTTATTAAATAATCAATGGGTGAAATATTACCC
>PFOW01000079.1 GCA_002792735.1 bacterium CG_4_10_14_0_2_um_filter_33_32 | reverse complement strand
GAGAATACACCAATCTTTGGGTAATATTTCACCCATTGATTATTTAATAAAAACTGTTCCGGAGTCTCAAATGTGCGTGACGCGTACAGACACTTTAAAGTTTATTAACTTTTTGCTAAAATTATTACATTAGTTCTTTAAGATGAATGAATATATTTTTGGGCCCGTAGCTCAGCGGTCAGAGCAGTCGGCTCATAACCGGTTGGTCGAAGGTTCAAATCCTTCCGGGCCCACCAAAATTAATATTTGAAAGATAAAAAAACCGCCATGATGGCGGTTTTTTTGGTAAAAGCGAGATTGAAAAACAAGGTTTAGTATAAGCAGTTGACAATTTAACTAATTTCTGATATAATATATTAACTATGGAAGTTTATTTTTTAGAATTAGGAATTGTTCTTATTGTTGTCAGCTTGGTTGGTATATTCTTCCGTTCTATTAGACAACCTCTTATACTGGCTTATATTTTTACTGGATTGATACTTGGTCCTCTATTTTTTAAAGTAATAGGCAATCATGAACTGGCTAGGACTTTTTCGACCATGGGTATTACTTTTCTTCTATTTCTTGTCGGATTAGAATTAGATATTAGAAAGTTAAAAGAAGTAAGAAGGGCTTCTCTTATTGTATCTTTATCACATTTTGCAATAGCAGGTATATTGGGATTTGTTATTTCTATATTATTAAATTTTCCTATTATTCCATCTTTTTATATATCTTTAGCGCTAGTTTTATCCAGTACCGTCATAGTAGTTAAATTATTATCCGAGAAACATGATCTTAATTCTTTATACGGGAAAATAAGTATCGGTTTTTTAGTTATTCAAGATATTCTAGCTATTGTTGCGTTAATTTTTTTAGATGCTTTAAAAAATCAGACAACAATAACAGCACTTCCGTTTCTAGTTATATTTATTAAAGCAGTAGTTCTAATATCTATAACTTTTTTGGTTTCTACTTTTATCCTGCCAAGAGTTTTTAGATATATAGCAAAGCATCATGAACTTTTATTTATTCTTTCTATTTCTTGGTGTTTTTTATTTTCCATATTGTCATATTACCTAAGTTTATCGATTGAAATAGGAGCATTTTTAGCCGGATTATCGCTGGCTTATTTACCATATAGTTTTGAGATTGTTGCTAGAGTTAGATCGCTTCGAGATTTTTTCTTAATTATGTTTTTTGTAGCCTTGGGTACTCAAATATCTTTTAATCTTGATCATAATTTATTGCCAATAATTATATTTAGTATTTTTGTGCTGTTGGTTCAGCCTATAATAGTAATGGCTATTTTGGGATACTTGGGGTATCGGAAAAGAACTTCTTTTTTGGCTGGTATATCTATTGCTCAGGTAAGTGAATTTTCACTCGTTCTTTTAGGCACTGGACTTGTTTTAGGTCACATTGGGCCCGAGATTGTTTCTATAATCACAATAGTAGGGGTTATAACGATTACAATTTCAACTTATTTTATTACTTTTGCAGATAAATTATATAATCTTTTGAGAAAGCCTCTTTCTATTTTTGAACGAAAAGAAATAATCGAAAATTATACCTCTGTTGAATTAAAAATCGGCGATCATATTGTTTTAGTCGGATGTCATTTAATGGGTAGTCAGATAGCTGAGACATTATCTTCTCTAAAGAAAAAATTTTTAGTGGTTGATTTTGATCCTGATGTAATTTGTAATTTAAATAATAGAAAAATTCCATGTATATATGGTGACATAGAAGATCTTGATGTGATAGAAAAAGTTGAACTAAGTAAAGCGTCTATGGTTATTTCAACTGTTCCAAATTTAAGAGATAATCTTTTAGTAATTCATAGAGCTAAAAAACTTAATCCAAAAATTAAAGTTATTGTTGCTACAGACGAGGTAAAAGAAGCCTTTGACTTATATAAGGCTGGTGCTGATTATGTTATCTTGCCTTATATACTAGGCGGAGAGCATAGTTCACTAATTATACAAAAGATAGAGAAAGGAGAAGGGCACTTAAAATCTCTAAGAGAGTCGCATATTAAAGATTTGAAAAGACGCGTTACTCTTTATTCTTTATAAAATATGAGAAATAAAATTAAAAAACTAGCCGTATTTATTGGAATATTGGTAATAGTTATACCTTTTTTCCCGTCTTCTGTCTCAGCCTCGTCTATTACAGAAAATAGTATATTTAATTTGACTAATAGCGAACGGCAGAAAAATAATCAACCAGCTCTTTCCTGGAATTATAAATTAGCCCAGGCCGCTAGAGATAAAGCTTCTGACATGATTAATAGAGATTATTTTTCCCATAATACTTCAGACGGAAAAACACCTTGGACTTTTATAACAGCAGAGGGGTATAATTATATATATGCTGGTGAAAATTTAGCTATGAATTTTACAGATAGTGGAGCTGTTGTAAGCGCTTGGATGAACTCTAGCGGACACAGAGCTAATATTCTTTCAAATAACTTTAAAGAATTAGGAGTTGGGGTAATAAGCGGCGAGTATCAGGGTTATACGACTATAATGGTTGTTCAGATGTTTGGAGCTCAAGCAACATCTGTTTATGAAGAAAATAACGAATCTTCAAGTCAACCCGTTAAAAAAACGCCTGCCAAGCCTGTGGTCAAACCTGAAGTAACGGTTTCATCCGATAGCGGTATCAATAAAGAAATTGAGGTGAATGTTATAAGTTCAAGTACTAAAATTTTAAAAAAGAGAATAGAAGATTTTCAAAAAGCTTGTAATCGTTTGATAGTTATTATTAATAATAAAGATAAACAGAAAACTTAAATATGGGATATCCAAGGTAAGTATTTCTTGGGGAGTATTTGAGTAAGTATAAGTTGTTTACAAATTTTCCCAATATTATAAACTAAATAAAGAGATTAACTTTAAATTCAATGAAATCCTTTTTAGGTATAGACATCGGTTCTTATTCCATTAAGCTTATAGAATTAAGAAAACATAAGAATAAATATGTACTTGTTTCGCTTGGAGAAATGCCTATCCCCCCAGGCCTTTTATCTTTTGAGAATAAAGAAGCATTAAACGCCTTATCTGTTTATCTAAAAAAAGTAATGAATGATTCTAAGTGTACAACTAGGAATACAATTTCTTTAGTGCCTTCGGAAAAAGTTTTTACAACCTTTATCACAGTTCCTCAAATGACAGAAGAAGAGCTTAAGAATGCAATGGAATGGGAAATTAAAAAGCTTCCAATTGATGTAAAGGAAAATTTAGTAAATTGGCAGATAACAGAAAAAAACCAGCAGGGTATGGAAATTTTAGTGGTATCTACTCCAAAATTGCTTGTTAGTAATTATTTAACTTTATTAAAAGATTCTGGATTAAATCCAGTCTCTCTTAAATTAGAACCGCTGGCGTTAGCTAAATCCCTAACTTCAGAAGGCCACAAAGATTTATTGGTTGTACATGTCGGTTATAGCTTTACATCACTAACCTTGATAAGTAAAGGGAATCTGAAATTTATAAGAAATCTAAGATTTGGCGAGAGCAGTATGATTACATCATTAGCAAGTACCTTGAAGATTGTGCAGGAAGACGCAAAACAAGTTCTTCACGGTGCCGGTTTCTTAAAATATAAAGATAATCAGCAAGTTTATAATTGTTTAAAAACAATAATTAATATGATTATTTCTGAAACTGAGCGGACCTTTAATTTTTTTGAAGCCAATACAAGAATTATTCTTTCAGGCGGTTGTGCTAATATACCCGGTTTAATTAATGCTTTTACAGAAAAAATTGGTAAGCAAACTTATCTTGCGAATCCTTGGGCTGATATAGACTGTTCAGCAATTAGGGATCCGTGTCACTTAACAAAGCTAGGTCCTCGTTTCGCAGTAGCAATCGGTCTTGCAATGACTTAACGTTTACATTTATACTAAGGTAGAAATGGAAATTAATCTTATCCCACCAGAAGAAAAAAAGAAAGATGAAACATCACCAGTTTTAAAAGCTTTTATAATTGGTGCTGTTACTTTTGCTTTTTTGTTTTCAATATTATTATTTAGGTATTTAGCAGCAAAGATAATTTTAATTAGTTTAAATAGTAAAGAATCGGCAATAGTAGCTTCAGAAGAAGGATTGAAAGACTTTAAGGAGAGTTTTGAAAAGTATAAAGTTCATCCGGCTATGTCAATTTTGAAAAATCATACCTATTTTTCAGATCTTTTTTCAAAAATAGAAGATATTAAACCAGCAGAAATTGAAATAAAAAGCTTAGATACCGATACAAAAAATTTAATCAAAATACAAGGTAAAACTGCAATATTTAGAGATTTCTTAAGGTTTTTAGAAGTATTAAGAAAACAAGGTTTTACTGACCTTGATATTAAAAATTCTACTGTAGATAAAGACAATAATTTTAATTTTTCAATTGAATTTAAGTTTTCCAAGGAAATGGTGTTGAGAAAAAAATGAACTTACAACCACAAGATAATCAAAAACAAGATAATAAGCCATATGGCAAATATGGTAAGTATAGTAGTTTTTTAAACTATGTTGTGTATTTTGTTATTCTGGTTCTAACTTTTTTTATAATAAAGGCTTGTTACGGAATTGTTTTGAATGAAGAGAAAAATGTTAATGATAAAAATAGTAATCTGGAGCAAAGAAAAGCTGATCTTGATAAATATTCAAAATTAAAGGAGCAGATGCCTACATTTCCTGCGACTGTAGCTAAACTAGAGAAGGTTGCTTCATACGCAAAAGAGAAAAATATGGTTCAGTTTTTGGCGCAACTTGAGACTATTACCTCATCATCTAATCTTATTATTTCTTCTATTGCTCCGGAATCGAAAGAAGGCAAAAATCAAATTAAGATAACATTTAGAGGTAACAGCTTCGATAATTTTAAAAACTTTCTTAATGATCTAGAAAATAATATGTATGTATTTGATGTTGTATCTATGTCTTATTCCACAAATTCAGCACGTTTGGCAGAACAAAATCAAAGTTCTGGCGGTGATATTAGTTTTAGCGCAGTAGTTAAAATAGCAGGTTAATATATGGAAAATAAGTTAAAAATAGATTCAATTATACTTTTATCAATATTAATTACTGTCATAGGTTTTATTTATTTTGCTATTTATCCTTTATCAAATTATGTTATGGATAAATTTTCGCAAAAACCAGACAATTCTGAAAATATTGAAATTAAATTCGATCAAAGCACTCTTAAAAAGATTAATAACTTGCAGGATAGATATCAATCTTTTCAATAAAATTAATTATTATGCCAACTTATAATTTTAAAGTTAGAGACAAGTTCGGGAATGAAAATATTGGAGTTATAGAGGCAGCCAGCAGAACAGCGGCTGCTGATAACTTAATCGAAAAAGGATTTTTTATAACAAAGCTTATAGATATCAAAAAATCAAGCTTAAATAATCTTTTTTCATTTATTTTTCACATACCATTAAAAACAATCATGGTTTTCTCGAATCAATTTTCCGTTATGATTAATGCCGGTCTACCAATTGTTGAATCCTTAAAAACGCTCGTAGAGGGTGAAAAGAATAAGAAATTTTCCGAGATTCTGCAAGTAGTTGCTACGGATGTTGAAAATGGAGATTCTTTATCTTCTGCGATGAGTAAATATCCGGATGTTTTTCCTTTTATTTATATTAGCATGGTAAAAGTTGGTGAGACTTCTGGAACAATTGATCAGGTTCTTTTAAGAGTGTCTAATCAGTTAGAAAAAGATTATGAAATTCGTACTAAATTAAAGGCGGCGATGATATATCCTGCTTTTATACTCTCGGCTTTAGTTGGTGTAGCTCTCTTCGTGGTAGTTTCTATTATTCCAAACCTTAAGTCTATTTTGGAAGAAAGCGGAACAAAACTTCCATGGATGACACAAGTACTCATGGCTATAAGTGAATTTGTTATAAATTGGTGGTGGCTTCTTATCCCTTCCATTGTATTTAGTTTTATTTTTCTGGGGGTTTGGTTTAAAAAAACCACAAGAGGCAGTTTTATTTGGGATTATATAAAAATTAAATTGCCAATAGTTGGTTCTATAATGAATAGGGCTTATATGGCGTGGTTTACCCGTACTTTTACGACTCTAGCGGGTAGCGGTGTTAATGTTATAAAATCCTTGGAAGTAACGGCCGATTCAATAGATAATATTCATTATAAAAAGGATATTATAAAAATAGCCAACAAGATAAAAGATGGCGAAAGTTTATTTGATGCATTTAAGGAAAGTAATATATTCTCACCTCTTGTTGTGAAAATGGTTGGCGTTGGTGAGAAAACAGGAACTTTAGACTCTACCGTATCAAAAGTGGCAGATTACTATGAAAGAGAAGTTAATGTAGTTGTTGATAACCTTACTAAACTATTAGAGCCTTTGATCATAATTTGTTTAGGTATTGGTGTAGGATTTTTGGTAATAGCGGTTTTTATACCTATTTACGAAGTAACAAAATCGATACAGTAAAAAGTCATAAAACATCGAACGTTTAGTATAATATATTGATATTAAAAAATAATTATTCACAAACAAAAAAATCTACAGAATAATTAAGATGGAAGTAAATAGTGCTTGTTAAATGTTAAATGATTCTGCACGTGGCAGATTACGGGTTTACTTCTTTCCAGGATGAAGGGGAAAAAACACCGTCTGTGTCCGGGGCTATTGGTATCAGAACTTCAATTTTGCGTCTTACATTATTTTTAATACCGGTTGATTCAACCAATATTTGTGTTGGATCAACGGCATTAACATCTGCTCTTAGAGAATAATATAACCCATTTCCAAAATTCATGCTTTCAATAATCGGGTAAATTGTAGAAGGATTTTTGATTTTTAATATTGTTTTTTCAACTCCAGTTTCAGCGGCATAATTTGCAATTAGTGAATTGCTGACATCTCTTTGTGTTTTTAATGCAGTAATCATTAAAGAAGTAAAACTCAAAGCTATAGCTGATACAAAAACTGTAAGTAATATACTAATGACTAATACTTGTCCTTTGTCCTCTTTTTTGCTTAGAAGCATATTATTTATAATTCCTTAAGGATATTGTTGTTTTTATCGTTGATGAAGCTCTTTTCCATGCAGGTGAGGAGTCATATCCTTTACTTCTTACTGTAATTTCAATCTCTAAAAAAGGTTGAGTTAATGTATCGTATAACTTAAATTGTAGATTGGAAATATTTATATTTTCAGAGGTTAAAAAAGATTCATTAGACGTGGTTGGTGGATAAGTGGTACTTTTTATTGCTTCAGCTATAGATTTGAAGGTATCTTCTAGTTCTTCTCCGCTTGGTGAATGAAAGTATCTATTTATATCGGGATCATTTATATCTTTAGCAATCTTTTGTAATGTTAACTCATCAACATGACCTGTAGCACCTAATCCAATAGAAAAATAAGTGATACTATCATCCCATCCTTTAGTCGATTCATCGATAGCTTTTTGACGAGCGATCCTAACAGCCTTACATGGACCATCATGTTTCGGGTCAGGTATATCAGGATCTGTTGTAGTATTAGCACAGCCATCAGATAAAAGAACGACTATTTTTTTTGCATCAGCGCGGTGTCTTATACTGTCTAATTCAGTATTTGCTTTTTTAATACCCATATATATGTTTGTACAACCTTGACGGGTTATTGCATTAATAATATTTTTTAAATTTGTAAAGTTAGTAGTGAGTTCTGAATTTAATGT
>PFOW01000078.1 GCA_002792735.1 bacterium CG_4_10_14_0_2_um_filter_33_32 | reverse complement strand
AAATATCTTTTATTTGAAAATATTAGTATCTTTACTCAAAAACTCATGGAACACTTAATATGGTACAATACAAAGAGAATACACCAATCTTTAGGTAATATTTCACCCATTGATTATTTAATAAAAACTGTTCCGGAGTCTCAAATGTGCGTGACGCGTACAAATAGTTGGCTTGATTTGCTAGTTCACTTATTATTAACCTAGTAATCAATTAAAAAAATGCCAAAAATTTATGGAGTAAATACAATTTGGGGAGTTAATCCAAAGAACGTGCGGGATGCAATGGTTCGTTGTTTTGCTCAAGTCCATAAGGAAGTGATGCTAGACTGTCAAAAAATGGAAAAAATCTTTAAACCTCAAGAAGTTGAAGAGATAAAGCAGCTTAATATTAAACACATGATATGTGCTTTATTTGAAGAAGTCGGAGGAGATTTCAATAATCCTGATAAGAAAAGTATTCTTTTAGTTTTAAAAAAATTAAAAGGAGTTGCAAAGAATTTTCGTTCACCAGAAATTGTTAATAGGCATTACTGTGAGATAAAAACTCTTGTTGAGAGATTACAAGATATTTAAACTCAATGCCCCAAAGGGCATTTTTTAATTGGTTAAATTATGAAGGATAATAATAAATATTTTCAAATATCTCTTAAGGTAATTATTAAAAATAAATCAGGGCAAATGCTTCTTCTCAAGTTGCCCGAAAATAGTTCAATGGCTGGTTATTATGATTTTCCAGGAGGTTATATAAGAACAAAAGATATAAACGAAAATTTTGAGACAGTGACAAAAAGGGAGATTAAAGAAGAATTAGGAAATGACTTTAAATATACCCTTAAAATGTCTCCCATTTCTATCGGGAGACATCAAACTATCTCAAAATCAGACAGAAAGAAAAAAGATGTGGTTTGGATATTTTTTGAGGGTTTATATAAGGGAGGGAAGATTAGAATTTCCGAAGAACATACTGGTTATGAATGGACATATCTTAAAAAAAGTCAGCTAGAGAAATATTTTAGAAAAGGCGCATTAGATGGCATGAATAACTATTTTAAATGGAATAAATTCTAAATTAATTATTTTTTATAAACCAAGTAACTGATTAATTTTTTCTTTGTCAAATCCAACTACTACTTCATCATCAATCCATATCTGCGGAACGCCCATTTGCTTCGATTTGTCTACCATTTCCATTGCTGCTTTTTTATCACTAGAAACGTCTATATCTTCATGAGAAATTTGTTTTTCATCAAGATATTCTTTTACTTTTATACACCAAGGGCATGTTGGTGTTGAGAATACTTTTACATTGTGTTGATTGACCATAATTATCTCCTTTATTGCGTTATACTGTTTTAATAAATAATAAAGTATTACTTAGTATAAGTAAATATATAAATTGTTTATTTTAACATTGAATTAAATTAATCATATTCTATCATTTACCATAGAAATATTAAGGAGTTTTTATGATTATAGGTTTATTAATCTTTTTGTTTGGATTTCTATTTTTACTAAAGAATTTGGGAATTGTTATTTTTCCGGCAGGTACGTGGGATATAATTTGGCCAATAATTTTTATAGTTATAGGTTTTTATCTAATCGGTGTTTCTTCGAGGATTAGGAATTACAGATCTAGGCTTTTTGGTAAATATTATCATTTTAAGGATAAAGGTAAGCATTTTTTTACAGGGAAAAACGAATATAAAGATAATTATTCCGATGAGAATAAAGAAGAATGAGCTTTTTAGACTATATTAAGTCAATAGATTAAGAGTATTGACACTACAATGCCGTGCTGCTATACTATTTAAATATATCACTTGTAAAAGTGGTATTATTTTATTTTTATAATAAAGATGGAAAAGAAAAAACAGGCAAAATCAGTAGTTTATCCAGCAATGATCGAAATCGGATTTAGAATTAGTATACCTTTAGTTTTATTTACGCTTTTAGGGGTTTGGTTGGATAAGACATTTCGTACAAGCCCGCTATTTTTATTTTTAGGGATATTTTTTTCTTTATTCATGTCCGCATATGGTATTTATGGTATATATAAGAAATATATAAAAGGAAACAAATAATGCATATTTCGATTGCTGCAGAACAAATATTCAATATCGGCCCAATACCTGTTACAAACAGTATGTTAGCAACGGGCGTTGTTTCTATGGCGCTTGGATCTTTATCTTTTTTAGCTACAAAGAAAATGAGTAAGGTACCAAAAGGGATTCAGAATGTTTGTGAAGCTATTGTTGAAGCATTATTGAATCTAACTGATAGTATTACTAAGGATCGAAAGTTATCACAAAAGATTTTTCCGCTTATCGCAACATTCTTTATATTTATACTTTTTAATAACTGGTTTGGATTGCTTCCGGGGTTCGGTACTATAGGTTTTCACGAAGTCAGCAAAGAAGGACAGGAAGTATTGGTACCATTTCTTAGAGCGGGTACCGCTGATTTAAATACAACTGTAGCACTGGGTGTTATTGCTGTTTTGAGCGCGCAGGTTATAGGTATTGCTGCTTTAGGTTTTGTAAAATATTTTAAAAAATTTATTAACTTATCTTCTCCAATATTATTCTTTGTAGGACTGTTAGAACTTGTTGGTGAAGTTGTAAGAGTAATTTCATTTGCCTTTAGGCTTTTCGGTAATATTTTCGCAGGAGAAGTACTTTTGACAGTTTTAGCCACCTTGATACCTTACGTAGTGCCTTTGCCATTCTATATTATGGAGTTATTTGTTGGGTTTATACAGGCACTTGTTTTTACTATGTTAGCCTTAGTATTTATAAAAATGGCTACCATAAGTCACGAAAATCATTAATTTATATCAAAAATAATTGGGGGAGATAAAAAAGGAGAGTAAAAATGGAAAAAGAAGCAGCACAACTATTGGCAACAGGATTAGCTATTGGGTTAGGCTCAATAGGACCAGCTATTGGTATTGGCTTGTTAGCAAGTAAAGGGTTAGAAGCTATTGGAAGGAATCCTGAAGCATCAGACAAAATTCAGTCAAACTTAATTCTTATGGCTGCATTCGCAGAAGCCATCGCTATCTATGCATTAGTTATAGCCTTGATTATTAAATTTGTTTAAGGGGTTTAATAAATGGAAGCACTAAAAGCAATCGGCATAGAACCAAAACTTCTTATAGCGCAAGCAATAAACTTTGCATTGCTTTTATTGGTGCTATACAAATTTCTTTACAAGCCTGTATTAAAGGTATTAGAGGATCGATCCAAAAAGGTAGAAAAGAGCTTAAAGCAATGCAAAGAGATAGAAGAAAAAGTTGAGACCACTGGCAAGGAACGCGAAGAAATTATTTTGAAGGCTAAAAAAGAAGCGTCAAATATTATTAAAGAAGCCAGAGAGAGCGGAGAGCAAGTTAAATCATCCATGATTGAGTTAGCGAAAAATGAAGCTAATGGGATAATATTAGATGCAAAACAGGAAATAATTGAAGAAAAAGAGTTAATGTTAGAAGAATTAAAAGAAGAAACAGCTGATATTGTATCAAAGGCACTACAATCTATTATAAAGGATGATACTTCTAGACTTGACAATATTTTAATAGGAGAAGCTGTTAATGAGTTAGATAAGGGAGAGGTTGATAATGCTTAAAGCGTGGGATATTGCGGAAGCGATTTCCAAAATCGCCGAAGGAAAAGATTCTGAAAAAATAGAGAAAATTGCCAAAAGAGTAATGAAATATTACCCGCATAAAGCACCTTTTATTTTAAAAGCCCTTGAGAGAATAAAAGACTTCGATGAAACTCGGGTTTTAGTCATTTCTGCTAGGGAGTTGTCATCATCAGAAAAGGAACAGATCCAAAATTCTATTTCTGCTAAATATAATGACCATTTAGAATTTGAGTTTGAAATTACAGAAACGATTGGTGCCGGTATTATTATAAAAAAGGGCGAATTTGTTATAGACAGCAGTTTGAATAATTTAATAAACCAGCTATCTGATAAAATAAAAAATTGCAACATTAGTATAGGAGTATAAATGTCAAACAGTAAAGAGATATTGATTAAAAAAATTACCGAGGAATTGGAAAATTTTAAACCTGAACCTTCAACCTATAAATCAGGTAAGGTAATTTCCGTAGGAGACGGTATTGCTAGAGTAACTGGTTTAAGCGAAGTAATGTCATTTGAGATGGTGCAGTTTCAAAGCGGCAACTATGGAATTGCCTTAAATCTTGAAGAAGATTCTGTTGGTATTGTTATTATGGGAGAATATGATTCTGTCTGTGAAGGGGATGAAGTTAAATGTACAGGAAAAATTCTTGAAGTACCTGTTTCTGATGATGTAATGGGTAGGGTAATTGATTCTCTAGGAAATCCAATAGACGGGAAAGGCGAAATTAAAGCAGATAAATATTGTTTAGTAGAAAAGATTGCGCCAGGCGTTATAAGCCGAAAATCAGTATCTGTTCCTTTGCAAACAGGTATTAAAGCGATTGACTCTGTAATACCTATCGGTAGAGGACAGAGAGAATTAATTATCGGCGATAGGCAGACAGGAAAAACAGCGATTGCTATCGATACAATAATCAATCAAAAAGACAAAGATGTTATATGTATATATGTAGCAGTTGGTCAAAAAAAATCCAAGATTGCAAAGATAGTTTCTGAGCTTGAGAAAAATGGAGCAATGAAAAACACTATTATTGTAATGGCTAGCGCTTCTGATCCCGCCCCAATGTTGTTTATCGCCCCTTATTCAGGTGTCGCGGTCGGTGAATATTTTATGGATCAAGGCAAAGATGTTTTAGTTATTTATGATGATTTATCAAAACATGCATGGGCTTATAGGCAAGTATCCTTACTTTTGAGAAGGCCGCCTGGGAGAGAAGCATATCCTGGTGATGTTTTTTATCTTCACTCAAGATTATTAGAAAGAGCATGCAGAAGAGATAAAAAATATGGCGGCGGATCTATTACAGCGCTTCCCATTATCGAGACCCAAGCCGGAGATGTTTCAGCCTATATTCCAACAAATGTTATATCAATTACGGATGGACAAATCTATTTGGAATCCGATCTATTTTATCAAGGTATTAGGCCGGCTTTAAATGTGGGGTTATCAGTTTCTAGAGTTGGATCTGCGGCTCAAGTTAAGGCAATGAAGAAAGTTGCAGGTAAGTTAAGGTTAGAATTAGCTCAATTTAGAGAATTACAGTCTTTTGCTCAATTTGCTTCTGATCTTGATGAAGAGACAAAAAAACAAATCGAAAGAGGCAAAAGATTAGTAGAGATATTAAAACAGGATCAGTACAATCCATTGTCAGTTGAGAAACAGGTTTCTATTATTTACGCTGCTACTAATGGTTATTTAGATGACATATCCATGGAAAAAGTTCCTGTTTTTGAAAAAAATCTTTATGAAAATCTTGATTTAAAAAATAAAAAATTTGCTGAAAAGATTTTGAAAGAAGGTGACTTAACTGACGAAATAGAAAAAGAACTGAAAGTGATAATTGAAAAGGTGAAGGAAGGGGTTTAATGGCTGGCGCTAAGGAGATCAGAAGAAGAATAAAATCCGTATCGAATACCAAGCAGATTATTAAAGCTATGGAATTAGTTTCTGTTGTTAAAATGCAAAGAGCTGTTAGTAATAACTTGGCATCGAGATCATATAGTAAGTCAGCAGATGAAATATTATCAAACCTTTGCGAGGGTATTAATCTATCTGACCATCCTTTTTTGTTGCCTAGAGAAGGAAAAAGAAAGTTAGTTATTCTTGTCACTTCAGATAGGGGTTTATGCGGCGGTTTGAATATGAAAGCTATAAAAAAAGCTTTAGATGAAAGCAAAGATTGTAATGAAGTTGGTTTTATAACTATTGGCAGAAAAGGGAGGGATTTTCTAAAATCATATGGCTATAAAATAATTGCTGAATTTACCAAAATAGATGATCATCCCAATTTTAGTCAAATTATGCCTATTATAAACGTAGTTACCGGCGATTTTTTAGCCGATAGATACGATCAAGCTGTTTTAGTTTATTCGCATTTTCAATCAATTCTTATGCAGAAACCGACTGTTTTAAATCTTTTACCTTTTTCCGGCCCTAATGTTTGTAATTCAGGGCAAGATAAAATTACATTCGAGCCAGACAAAGATAAAATTTTAGATAGTTTAATACCAAGAATGTTGGAAATTAAAGTTTGGCAGTCTTTTTTAGAATCAATTGCTTCAGAACATTCAGCTAGAATGGTTGCAATGAAGAACGCCAATGAAAATGCAGAAGAATTGATATCCGATTTAACACTTACATTTAATCAAACAAGGCAGGCGGGCATAACAAAAGAAATTGCTGAGATATCTGCCGGAAAAATGACATTAGAAGAATAAAGGAGTTATATATGAATGAAGGAAAAATAGTTCAAGTTTTAGGTCCGGTAGTTGATGTTAGATTCGACGAAAAAATTCCCGCCGTTTACACGGCTTTAGAAATAGAAAACGGTTTGGTAGTTGAGGTACAGCAGCATTTAGGAGAAGGTATCGTAAGGACGGTATCTATGAGTTCTACTGATGGTTTAAAAAGAGGCCAAAAAGTAGTTGATACAGGGATTCCAATATCCGTTCCGGTAGGTTCGGAAACTCTAGGCCATATGTTTGACGTTTTAGGTAATCCAATTGATGGGGTAGAGTTTAAAGGTTCCTGGAAAAAATATCCGATACATCGTTTATCACCTAAATTTTCTGATCAATCTAAAGAAACTGAAGTTTTTGAAACCGGTATAAAAGTTATAGATCTTATTTGTCCTTTTATTAAGGGTGGAAAAGTTGGATTATTCGGGGGAGCTGGAGTAGGGAAAACTGTTGTTATTACTGAGTTAATCAGAAATTTAGCGACTGAGCACGGAGGCTATTCGGTATTTGCCGGAGTGGGGGAAAGAACCAGAGAAGGAAATGATCTTTATTATGAAATGAAAGAATCAGGCGTTTTAGATAAAACATCATTAGTTTTTGGGCAAATGAATGAACCCCCAGGGGCTCGTTTAAGGGTTGCTTTATCGGCTTTATCGATGAGTGAATATTTTAGAGACGAGGAAGGTAAAGATGTTCTTTTATTTGTAGATAATATTTTCCGATTCACTCAGGCAGGTTCTGAAGTATCTGCTCTTTTGGGTAGAGTCCCTTCAGCAGTAGGTTATCAGCCAACTTTAGCGACAGAGATGGGCGAACTTCAAGAAAGAATTACTTCTACAAGTAAGGGTTCTATTACCTCGGTACAGGCCGTGTATGTGCCGGCGGACGATTTAACGGATCCGGCGCCTGCAACAACTTTTGCCCATCTTGATTCAACGGTAGTATTGTCAAGATCACTTTCAGAACTAGGTATTTATCCGGCCGTTGATCCGTTAGATTCCACCTCAACCGCTTTAGACCCAAGGCTTGTTGGGCAAGAGCATTATGATGTTGCTCGCGGAGTTCAGAATGTTTTACAAAAATATAAAGATTTGCAAGATATTATAGCTATCTTAGGTATGGATGAATTGTCTGAACAGGATAAACTAATGGTTGCAAGAGCGAGAAAAATTCAGAAATTTCTTTCACAGCCATTTTTTGTTGCAGAAGTCTTTACTGGGGTTTCCGGAAAATATGTAACATTAGAAGAAACAATCCGAGGATTTAAGGAAATTCTAGAAGGTAAGCACGATGATAAGCCCGAACAGTCATTTTATATGAAGGGATCAATAGATGAAGTAGGATCCAAAGAAAAATCAAAAGACGAGAAAGCAAAAAAATAAATCCAAATTATATAACCGTTAGGTAAGTTAATGAAAAAAATAAATCTTAAAATTACTACTCCGGAAAGAGTTCTTCTAGAAGAAGAAATTGATGAAATTGTTGTGCCGACGAGATCAGGACAAATTACTGTTCTTCCTGATCATGAATCTTTGATTTCTGAAATTGTTCCAGGAGAAATGATTATCAGAAACCAAAAGCAAGAAAAAATTGTTCTAATTTTTGGAGGTTTTATTCATGTTCAGACTGGTAGTAAAGTTATTATTTTAGCCGATAGTGCCGAGCATTTACATGAAGTAAATGAGAAAGAGGCAGAAGAAGCTAGAAGAAGGGCAGAGGCGTTTATGCGGGAAGTTAGGAATGATAAAGAAAGATTTGCTGATGCAGAGGCTGAATTAATAAGGAATCTTGCAAGATTAAAGGTAATAAAAAAATATCATTCCAGACGGGGAATGAAGTTAGAATAATAGGTTTTTGAATTAGCGCTATTATTTTTGGTAAGCATAAAATACTAGATATTGCTAATTTTTAATGAAATACCTAAAATACTATTAGCTATTGATTAAGGATAAAAATTGACGATGGAAAAAGTAAAAAGATATCATCTTACTTTAAATTTTTATGGGTGTGATTCAAGACAGTTGGACGATGCTAATCTTTTCTACAAAATACTTAACGAAATGCCGGAAAAAATCGGCATGAAAAAGCTGATATTACCGTATGTTATACAAGGGATTTATTACCCAGGTGTTACCGGTTTTGGTTATTATAGAAACCTCTCATTTAAGTTTTCATTCCTTTAGCCATACTGGCCAGCTTATGTTTGATCTTTTTTCTTGTCAGCCATATGATTCAAACAAGATAGAAGAAGAGCTTGTTTCTATCTTTCTGCCCCAAAAAGTGACAAGAAATTTTATAGAAAGCGAATAATTTTATTAGCTTGATTTTATCTTCAAAACTGATAGAATATTTTTTTAAAGCAGCGGTTAAAATAAATGGAAGAAATGCAAGAAATAAAAAACCAGGAGATCAGAAGTTTTCTTGACGAGATTAAAAAGATTCGCCAGGAAGAAGAGCAAGACAAAGATGCCCCAAAAATTAAAGCATCGCTTACAATAAGTAGGCTGGCTTTTTTCTATGAGAAAGCACGAAACTCACTGGAATACAAAGATGAGCACCTTATTATCAAAAGCGCTATTGAGCGAATTTTAAGAAGAAAGTTTTTTGCTTATAATCCTGACCAGCCTTTAGCTAAGGGTATATTATTTGAGCTAATCAGCGGCGGTTATATAGCCAATGATTCAGTTCCTGAAACTAAAATAGAAAAGATTACAAGAATACTTGATAGATACTATTATCTTTTCAGCAATTTAGTGAAAAGGCCGAATAGAAGGATAATTGCTTCAATTGTAGCCTGTGCAATCGAGGAGTCTCTAAATCGGGGAGTAAAAGAAAAAGAGGTGCTGGTTAATTTTACTTATCAAACCATAAGGGGAAAATTGCTTCTTGATAAATTTGTTGATGAACATACTGTGGATACGCAACTTTATATAGCAATCCATAGAACATTATTAAAATCCGATTATCAAACTATAAGATATAGGTTATTAAAGAACATTATCCCTAATCTAGAAGATTTTGATACAAATATCCATGATATCCTGCTGAAATTTGAGGATGCAAACAATTTGATCGATTATCTTTTTAAAGATAAATTAAAAAATAATTTTCTGAAATTTTGCCGTAAATCAGTTCCACCATTTTCTGTTTTAGGAAAAATTATTGTCGAAACTCCCATAGAAAAAATAGAGGAATCATTAAACAACGAATTAGAGTTTAAAAGAATCACCGAGACTGCATATAACCGCTGGAGAGACAGGGCTTATAGTAAAATAGGACGCAGTGCAATAAGGAGCGTGATTTTCATTTTTTTTACAAAAATGATATTAGCCTTTGTTCTAGAGGTTCCTTACGATTTAATAGTCAATCAAGAAATAATATGGATACCGCTTTTGTTGAATTTAATGTTCCCGCCTTTTTACATGTTTATAAATACATTTAATATTTCTGTTCCTGGTAGAGAAAATTTAGAAGCCATAAAAGCCTCATTAAAAAAAGTGGCTTTTGATGAAGGTAGCTATAATTATCAGATGAAAGTCAAGAAGAGCGGATCTGTTGGCAAAATAACTTTTTTCTTTATCTATCTTTTAACTTTTGTGATCTCTTTTGTTGGATTAACATATGTTCTTTTGCTGTTACATTTTAATATAGTGGCTATAACTTTATTTTTTATTTTCTTTAGTACAATCAACTTCTTTGTTTATAGAATTTCCCGTGTTGCCAATGAGCTTTTGGTTGTTAAGAGTAGCGGTGGTATAAGAGAAGCTTTTGCGGATTTCTTCTCAGTTCCATTTATAAAACTTGGTCAGTTTTTTTCTTCTAACTTTTCTAAAATAAACATCTTTCTATTCATTTTGGATGTGATTATCGAAACTCCTTTTAAAACAATTATTCAGTTTCTTGAAGATTGGGTGTCATATGCCAAAGAAAAGAAAGAAGACATCTTGGATGAATAAAAGTACATCTCCTTTTTTATATAATGGTTTTTTTCAAATTAATAAGCCCAAAGATTGGACTTCTTTTAAAGTAGTTGATTATATCAAAAGAAAATTTAAGTTTAAAAAAGTTGGTCATGCTGGTACCCTGGATCCTTTTGCCACCGGATTGCTTGTCATTTTAGTGAATAATTATACTAAAAAGTTTTCCGATTTTCTGAAATTTGATAAAGAGTATAATGCGTTAGTTCAATTAGGTAAAATAACTGATACATATGATATTGATGGAAAGGTTATTGAAGAGTATAAGGATAAAATAAAAATTGATAAGAAAAGTATATTAAAGACTATCAAATTATTTGAAGGTGAAATAATACAAAAACCGCCAGCTTTTTCGGCTCTAAAAGTTAGCGGTACGCCTGCTTATAAACTAGCCAGACAAGGCAAAGACGTAGATCTTGCTTCACGGATAGTTGTTATTAAAAATATTAATTTAATTGATGTTAATAAGGATTCTTTTTCGATTAACGTATTATGTTCTTCCGGAACTTATATTAGATCTTTGGCTTTTGATATTGGTAAATCATTAAAATATGGGGGGTATTTATCAAATTTAGAAAGAATTCGTATTGGAGATTATAGACTAACTGACGCTAAAGAGCTGGATAAAATAACTATTGAAGATTTACACGTAATGAAAGACTTTGGTTTGAATATTTGATGACATTATTGTTTAAATCATGTAATCTAACGAACTATTTATTGATGAATAAGTTACGAAACATTTGAGACTCCTGCAAATAACTAAGGAGTTTCCAATATGCATATCAAAGCCTTGTGGTATAAGACTAATTTGCATAGCC
>PFOW01000077.1 GCA_002792735.1 bacterium CG_4_10_14_0_2_um_filter_33_32 | reverse complement strand
AATCTTTGGGTAATATTTCACCCATTGATTATTTAATAAAAACTGTTCCGGAGTCTCAAATGTGCGTGACGCGTACATGTTATTGATAAATTATTTTTAATACAATATATTGTGTTAAGAGAAGTAGTCGTGATACTATATCTTGTGGTAAAAAAGTTCTTGACAGCTTGTTCGGCAATCGATATTTTAGAATAGAAAGGTGTATACTCGACTTTAAAAAGGAGGAAATACGGTGAAATGTCCTAACTGTCTTTCTGATAACACAAAAGTGATTGACTCACGAGATGTTGATGACTTTAAGGCTGTTAGAAGAAGAAGAGAATGCGAGAAATGCAAAAGTCGTTTTACAACTTATGAGAGAGTCGAACTTACAAATCTTTTAGTGGTAAAGAAAGATGGTCGTCGAGAGGTTTATGACCGAAATAAACTTGAAAGCGGGATATTCAAATCATGCGAAAAAAGAGCAATTTCTCGCGAACAGATAGAAAGAACCGTTTCTGATATTGAGAGTAAGCTGCAATCAACCTGTGATACTGAAATTAAAAGTAAAAAGATTGGGGAGCTGGTTATTAGAGCATTGAAGAAAATTGATAAAGTGGCTTATATACGTTTTGCTTCCGTTTATAAATCATTTGATGATTTGCAGTCTTTTGAAGAAGAATTACAAACTTTAAAAAAGAAAAAATATTCATTTAAGGATTAACCAATTTTCTTACAATAAATAATAATTAATATAAGGGGCAAAAAATTGACCATAGAAAACAGAAGACTTTTTCAATACCTAGTGAAAGAAGTAGAGAATACAGGGTTACCAAGGGAAGCCATAGAAGAGATAGTGGAAATTATAGGTAAGAATTTTGAAAAATATAAAAAAGTTTCTGAGGACCAACTTAAGATGAATGAAATTCTTAGAGTGGTTAAGGAAAGCAATGATTACAAAGACTCAACTGATTTACATCTTTTGGTATCTGCCCCGACAAAAGGTGAAACTTTAAATTGGGACAGGGAAAGAATTAAAGATGCTTTGATAAAAGAAGCACAGCTATCAGACAAAGAAGCAGAAGACATTGCATTTGCAGTGGAAAGAAAGGTTTTATCTTCGGGTATTAGAACTATTAATGTAAGCCTTCTGAGGGAATTGGTTGATAATGAACTTTTTGAAAGAGGATACCAGGCAAAACTAAAAAAACAGGAAGTGATTGGTATTTCTACTTATAATATCAACCAGTTAATTTTTTCGAATACAAAAGAAAATAGTAACATAAAATCGAATAACCCAGAGGCTGTAAATTTAGGTATTGCCGAGACGATTCTGAAACAATTCGCTCTAAAAGAAGTATTTTCTCCAGAAATTGCTGAAGCGCACATGAAAGGCTCAATACATCTTCATGACTTAGGATATCCGGTAAGGGCTTATTGCTCAGCACACTCTATCGAATATATTAAAAAATATGGTTTAAGATTAGATAATTTAAGTACTGCTTCTACTCCTGCAAGATTTGCATCAACTCTAACCGGACATATTAATACATTTCTTGCCTCTATGCAGGCATATTATGCTGGCGCATTAGGCTTAACCTATGTGAATATTTTTTATGCCCCATATTTAGAGGGTAAGACTGATGCAGAATTGAAACAAGAAGCTCAGTATCTTATTTTCTCATGTTCTCAAAATGCATTTTCTAGAGGAGGCCAAACTTTATTTATAGATTTTAATGTTCATTTGGGAATTCCTGAATATCTTGAAAATGTTCCTGCTATAGGGCCTAAGGGAAAATATACTGGTAAGACTTATAAGGATTATGAAGAAGAGTCTCAAAGATTTTTAAAAGCCATGATGGATGTATGGAGGGATGGAGATTCTGATGGCAAGCCATTTCCTTTTCCTAAGATGAATCTTCATGTAGACGAAAAATCATTTACTGATCCTAAACAGAAAGAGCTTTTGGAATATGCGTGTAAGATTTCTTCTGAAAATGGCACACCCTATTTTGTTTTTGATCGTGATAAGGTTAATCTTTCGATGTGCTGCAGGCTTAGAACAAATGTCACTGATAAATACGTAATTGAGCATCCAGAAAGTATGAGATTTTGTGGTTTTCAAAATGTTACTGTTAATCTTCCCCAGGCTGCTTATAGGGCTGGTAGAACTAAAAGACATGACGTAGAAGAAGTAATTAAAGAAATCATTAAATCAATGGATGTAGCTGCTAAGGCTCATTTACAGAAAAAAGAATTCATAAAAAAACTTATGGAGCCAGGAAGGCCAATGGCTCAAGTAGGTAAAAACGCAGCGGATAACAGACCATATGTTAATCTTGATGAGGCAAGTTATATCATTGGTGTTATTGGTCTTAATGAATGTATAAAATATATTAACGGCAGAGATCTTCATGAAGATGAAGATACATTGAAGCTTGGCCTGAAAGTTATTTCTGCTATGTACTTGAGAGCAAAAGAATTAGAAAAGGAAGTTGGTTTTAAAATAGTTTTAGAAGAAACACCCGCAGAATCAACCTCTCTAAGATTAGCAAAAGTTGATCTTAAGGAATATCCGGAAAGCAAAGATTATGTAAGAGGAGATATTGAATCGGGCACTGTTTACTATACAAATAGCGTGCATCTAACCGCAGACGCACCCGTTGATATCATTGAAAGAATAGAGAAACAGGGTAAGTTTAATAATCTTATTGAAGCAGGCTGTATTACGCATGTATTTTTAGGAGAACAGAGACCTTCACCGGCTAGCATATATGCTTTAATCAAGAGAACGTGGGAAAATACATCTAGTGCTCAAATAGTAATTTCCCCAGAATTCACTTTCTGCCAAGATTGTAATAAGGTTAGTGCTGGTTATAAAAGAACTATAAATAAGCCAGGTCTTGTTAAGAATGTAATAGAGAACGAAAATAAAATATGGTATCAATGTCCTTATTGCGGTTTTGAGTCAGAAGCATTTTATAAAGGTTCACAGGATAATGTTTCTTTAGATGATCAGTATATAATATGTGGAGATGGTACAGACGGAGGATGCAAAAAAATTATTCATCAAAGTATTGCTGAGATGATGGACTCAGGATCAATAAAAAAAGTATAAATATATTTAAAGGAGGATAGTATGGAAACACCAAATCTTAAAATTTTAACAAGAGAAGAAGTGCATGAGTTATCTCATCAATCCGATAGCAGTTCCCCAACCTGTGCTTTTTGCGGTTCTGATAATGTTTATGGCATATCAAGAGTTGTTGGTTATTATTCTCCTATTAATAATTGGAATCTTTCTAAACAGGCTGAACTTGAAGCTCGTCAAAAAGGTGATTACCGACTTTAAGGATAAATACTTATGATTAAAATTTTTGCTAAAGACTCATGTCCAAAATGTCCTCCTGCTAAAGATTTAGCAGTTCAGTTAAAAGATAAAGGGATTAAAATAGAAATGTTTGATGTTGAAACGCCTAATGGTTTATCAGAGGCTGCAATGTATAATGTTATGGCAACGCCTTCTATTGTTATTACAGATGAACAGGGTACTGAAAAAAAGTCTTACAGAGGTCAGGTTCCTAGTTTAGAAGAAATAATCGGAGCATAAATATATGTCGTTGGGGATTAAAGGATTTATTCCAACATCTTTAATAGACTGGCCGGGTAAAATAACGACCATTATTTTTTTACCCGGATGTAGTTTTCGCTGCCATTATTGTTACAATCCGGAATTTATAACAAGTCCGCATTTAATAGAAGACATTAAAGACGAAGAAATATTCGGATATTTAGAGAAAAAGAAAAAATGGCTTGATGGTGTTACTATACTTGGTGGTGAACCGACAATCCATAATAATTTTTTAAAAATAGTTCAGGCTATCAAAAATGTAGGATTAAGGACAGCATTGCATACAAATGGTACTAATCCTGAAATATTAGAAAATATTATAAAAGATGAGTTGATAGATTATTTTGCAATGGATATAAAGTCATCAATTTCTTCTTATGAAAAAGTTGTGGATGTTAAGGTTGATTCCTCAGTCATTAAAAAAAGTGTTGAGATTATTAAAAATTCTAAGGTTGATTATGAGTTTAGAACAACAGTTGTCCCTGGTTTGGTTGATTTAAATGAAATTATCGAAATAGGGAAATGGCTTAAGGGTTCTAAAAAATATTTTATTCAACAGTTTAAGCCAGGCAAAACTTTAGATCCACAATACGAAAAAGTTAAGCCTTATCATATTCCGCAACTTCTAGAATTTAAGAAAGCCGCAGAACCTTTTTTTGAAACAGTTGAGATTCGGGGGATCTAAGATATAATATTTTTAGTATGAAAACTTTTATTATTAATACGTTTGATATATTTGCAGAGTTAATGGTCCTCTTAATTTTTATAAGAGTGATTTTGTCGTGGTTTTCAATAAATAATGGTTTTACTCAGTTGATAACAGATTTGACAGATCCGATTCTTGGTCCAATCAGAGAAATATTGCCGAAAAAAACAATGCTAGATTTTTCGCCCCTAGTTGCAATTATAGTTATTCAGCTGCTGCAATCTTTAATTCATTATCTTTTAGGTTAAATGAAGCTAATAGTTAAAGTCATTCCTAATTCTAAAGAAAATGAAGTTTTAGAAAAGGAAAACGGCTCTATAAAGGTTAGATTATCTGCACCAGCCAAAGAGGGAAAGGCCAATAAAGCCTTAATAGAACTTTTATCAGATTATTTTAATATTCCTAAATCTAGTATTTTCATAATCTCTGGTTCTTCGAGCAAAACAAAAATTGTTGATATATTGAAATAAGATATTACTTTTGAAAAATTAATTAAGTTTTCTTTAGCTGTTACTTTTTTAGAAAAAGTAACACAAAAATCGCAAACTACTCAAAAAACCTAAAAATCAACCTATTTTAAGCTTTCGGATTCGAATACTGAGAAGTGGTCTCGTTCTAGTCTGTTGTTACGATTATCCCTCGACTTGACGAATCCTTGTCTCTATCGAGGTAGCTTAAAATAGGTTGATTTTCTTAGCGGTTTTTATCGATGCTTGCATTAAAAACGCTTTTCCAAAATACGGGTAGACGAAGAATATTTTTTTCAAGATGCCATATATAATTTTTTGTTAGCTGTTCCTATCCGATAGAAAACAAAAAGGTATTGACGAGTGTCTTGTTTTAGAGTATAATTTGAATCTTTTAAGACCTACAAAAAGTAATGTTTTGTAAGGTTTCGTTTCTTTGAAAACCATATAAGCTACTTGAGGTATTTTTAAGTTAGTTTTTTGAATATAGGATTTTACTATTTAGAGAAGGGTGTGAGGGAATTGGTATACGAGAGATGGTCTTCTGAAAAGGTAGTCAGCAAGATTATGTCTCACATTAAAGAGCTAAAAAAGAATGGTGAACCGCTAAATTCAAAACACGCGCAAATTAACCATTCAAGGCTCTGGCGAATTGCTTGGGATTATTTCGGTTTTTGGGATAATGTTCTCAAGGCAGTTGGCTTAGATCCGGATATAGAACGAAAAGCAAAGAAAGGATTTAATCCAAGTAGGCCTCTTGGGAGGAGCAAGCTCGCACCATCATTAGAGCAAGAAACTCTTCTATTAAAGAAGGGTAACATTGCTAAGTTAACTTCCGTAATGCGAGAGCTAAGAAAATCATTGAAACAATCTCCAACTATACAAGAGATATCTCAAGGTTCAAGTACTTCAGTCAAACAGGTAAACGAATGGCTAGTTTACAGAGATCAATTGATTACAGCTTATATGAAATTAGCCAAGCAGTTAGCAACTGATAATTATTACTATTATCTTAACAATTATGGCTATACTTCTGAGAAGCTGGAAGATTTTATTGCAAAAGGTTACCTATTGCTTTCGGAATCGTTTGAGCAATTTGATTGGAGTAATTCCAATGGTAGTTTTACAAGCTACTTAAGGTCGGTTTTTGAAACCCAGCTTGAGAAATCTCCATTCGGAACTAATCCTTATGCAGAATCGTTAGATAAGGTTATGTTCGTTAGCAGGGGCGGTAGAGAAATTACGTTCGGAGACGCAGTGGCTGTTAGCAAAGATGATGTTTTTGATCTCATAGTATCTAATGAATATTCTTCTAATGAACCTACAGTTAAGAACCGTATACTTTCTACTTATCTCAAACAACTGCCAAGAATATTTAAAGAGATTGTTCTTTGGGATTATCGAATCAAATACCAAGCAAAAACTGATCATGAGATGGCTAAAATTCTTAACATAGAAGTGTCACAATTGTATTCTCTTAAGAATGTGGCTATAAGAAAGCTAAAAGCCATCAATGCCAAAGGGGCGTAAGAGTACTTTTACTCACAAACTATACTCGCAATATTTACAAAACTACATAAGAAAAAAGATGGGAACCATTCTCCCATCTTTTTTCTTTTTCCGTTTCCTTTTTTCTTTTTTCTCTAAGGTTTTAATTTGCCCACCTTTTGAAAAGACGTATAAAAAACAGGTGCTTTGAAAGCAACTTTAATTCTTATTCAAACAAGAATATTTTGGTCATTTCAAAGTATAAAAAATTACTTCAAAACACTGAATAAGTTACGAAACATTTGAGACTCCTGCAAATAACTAAGGAGTTTCCAATATGCATATCAAAGCCTTGTGGTATAAGACTAATTTGCA
>PFOW01000076.1:1551-9326 GCA_002792735.1 bacterium CG_4_10_14_0_2_um_filter_33_32 | reverse complement strand
GCTTTGATATGCATATTGGAAACTCCTTAGTTATTTGCAGGAGTCTCAAATGTTTCGTAACTTATTCAATATGCATATAAAAAAATCTCGCCAAAAGACGAGAAAAATTTTTTTAAAGAAGACTTTAAACTCTTTCTTTTTCTTTACTTTTTGTTTTTACTTTAGCTTTTTCTTCGACTTCGCGTAAAGATAAAGATAATTTCCTGTTCTCTTCTTCGATAGATATAATCTTCAAATTATAAACTTCTTTTTCTTTAATAACGTCTTTCGGATTAGAAACATGCTCATCAGATAGTTCTGATATATGGACTAAACCATCTATTAGATTTTTTTTATCATGAGTTTCTACTTGTACAAAAGCACCGAAAGGAGTAACTTTAACAACTTTACCCTTAACAATATCACCCTCATTAAATTGCTTTATAGCTTCTTTAAAAGGGTCTGGAAGCAATCTTTTTATACTCAAAGATACTTTATCTTCGTCTATTTCTACTATTATAACATCGATCTCATCGCCGACTTTTACAATTTTTCTAATATCATCAATTCTTTCCCATGAAGCTTCAGAAATATGCACTAATCCTTCGATATCTCCTATATTTACAAAAACACCAAAATCAACCACCCCAGATATCCTACCTTTAATCTTTTGGCCTACGTCCAAACCATCTAAAAATTTCTTTTGTTCATCGGTTTTAGTTGCTTTCTGTGAAAGTATAAGTTTGTTTGAGGCACGATCTATATCTATAACTTTTGCTAGCATACTCTTACTGATAAGACTTGTAAGCCTTGATAATATTTCTTCCTTATCACCCCCCTCAACTCTAGGATAATACTCCGCCGTAAGTTGGGAAACTGGTATAAAACCTTGTACACCCTCAATCATCACAAGCAAACCGCCTTTATTTGCATCAGTAATTCTAACCTCGAGAGATACACTCTTTTCCATGCTTCTTTTAAGATCAGTCCACACTCTTTCCTTACCTGCTTTTTTCAATGAAAGAACCAAAAGACCGTCTTCGTCTTCTTCTTCCAAAACATAAGTTAAAACTCGATCACCTTTTGCTAAGTCAATAATCGAGGACCTATCACCTAGCTCCCTTTTGTAAACTACGCCGGTTGCTCTGCCGTCCAAGTCAACCCATATTTCATTGTTTCTTAAATCAATAACAGTACCTTCTAAAACTTTACCTACTTCTATTTTTTCAATACATAATAAAGCTTCTTCAAAAATTGATCTTTCGGTATTTGCTAATTCTTTCGTTTCCAAATAATACTCCTTATGCCTAGTATACAATTTTTTGTTTATCTGACAAGGCTTTTTTTAATTTTTTTTCAGCAAAAGATAAGTTAGATTAATTATTCTCTTTAAATCCGTATTTTTATTTAATACATTTCCTACTGCACGAAAAGCCTTCGGCAATCATTTTATAAGTAATAAGTTTCCCTTTAGAAATATTTTTGACAAATTCTAAAACTTTTAATGTAAAATTATCGGGTTTGCTTTTAATCATTTTTTATTATTGTCTTTTTTGTCATCTTCTTCTATCTCTGCAGCACTATTTATAGTATCAGCGATGCGAATTAAATAATATGTAACAAAAACAACAATAGCGGTTACAAATAGAGCATATAAAAACATTGCGATTAAGCTATTTGTTTTATTGGGAAAAATCACCTCAAATAATTTCTGGATTGCTGCATTCCATGCAAGAGCTGCCACTAACCCAAAAGCGGTTATCGCTAAATCCTTGACCGTATTGATCATTTTGCTTTGGATTAGTAATATCTCTTTTTTTGTTCTTTTAATAACTTTTTCTTTCATATTTTAAAATTATATAAAACTTCTTAGCTTCTGCTGTTTTAAATTGGTCCCTCGATTTCGCTCGGGATCATTCGACCTCTAATCGAAATTTACTAATATCATTTCTGGGGTATGGTTTACCATGAGCGAGTTCCTAATTTATTAGGAACGAGTCGAATGGTGGGCGTGCCTGGATTTGAACCAGGGACCTCTACATTATCAGTGTAGCGCTCTAACCAGCTGAGCTACACGCCCCGATAAAAACAGCTAACATTTAATATTATAAATTCCAAAGACTACCTTTTCAAGACTCTGAAATTATACTTAACCTAAAAACAGCAAACAAATAATAACTTAAATTACTACCTGTTTGCTGCTCACCATTTTTTTAACAACCTAAGAATAACAGAAATCGCCGTGGCTCCCGATTATTATCGGAAGACCGACCTACGAACTGTTCCGACTAAGCGTCGGAAAAAATCCGTTAGAAAGGAGGTATTCCATCCGCAGATTCCCCTACGGATACCTTGTTACGACTTCACCCCAATTACTGGTCTTACCGTGGGCCCAAAATGGAACTTCAGGTACTACCAACTTTCGTGGTGTGACGGGCGGTGTGTACAAGGCCCGAGAACGTATTCACCGCAACGTGGCTGATTTGCGGTTACTAGCGATTCCAACTTCATGAAGGCGAGTTGCAGCCTTCAATCCGAACTGAGATTAGTTTTAAAGGATTAGCTCCGCATTGCTGCTTCGCGACCCATTATACTAACCATTGTAGCATGTGTGTCGCCCGAGGCATAAGGGCCATGCTGACTAGACGTCATCCCCACCTTCCTCCCTATCACTAGGGCAGTATTGTACGAAAATTCAACATACAATAAGGGTTGCGCTCGTTAGGGGACTTAACCCAACATCTCACGACACGAGCTGACGACAGCCATGCAGCACCTGTCTTAAGGCTCCCGAAGGCACTCTCCTGTTTCCAGGAGATTCCTTAGATGTCAAGCCTCGGTAAGGTTCCTCGCGTACCGTCGAATTAAACCACATGCTCCACCGCTTGTGCGAGCCCCCGTCAATTCCTTTGAGTTTTAGTCTTGCGACCGTACTCCCCAGGCGGGGTACTTAACGCGTTAGCTTCGACACGGACCGGGTCGATACGGTCGATGTCTAGTACCCATCGTTTACGGCGTGGACTACCGGGGTATCTAATCCCGTTCGCTACCCACGCTTTCGTCTCTCAGTGTTAGGACAAAACTAGCAAGCTGTCTTCACCATTGGCGTTCCCTGTGATATCTACGGATTTTACCCCTACACCACAAGTTCCACTTGCCTCTCTTTGCCTCTAGTTTATCAGTTTTGGATACTTTCCTCCGATTGAGTCGGAGTCTTTAATATTCAACTTAATAAACCACCTACAGACTCTTTACGCCCAGTAAATCCGGACAATGCTTGCTCCCTACGTATTACCGCGGCTGCTGGCACGTAGTTAGCCGGAGCTTATTCAGTAGGTACCGTCAGACTTCGTCCCTACTAAAAGAAGTTTACGACCCGAAGGCCTTCATCCTTCACGCGGCGTTGCTGCGTCAGACTTTCGTCCATTGCGCAAAATTCCTCACTGCTGCCTCCCGTAGGAGTATGGGCCGTGTCTCAGTCCCATTGTGGCTGATCATCCTCTCAGACCAGCTACCCGTCTTAGCCTTGGTAAGCCATTACCTTACCAACAAGCTGATAGGACGCAGGTTCCTCTTTATCCGCCGAAGCTTTGCTCCGAAAAGATTATCCGGGATTAGCTCTCCTTTCGAAGAGTTATACCGAAGATAAAGGTAGATACCAACGCGTTACTCACCCGTTTGCCACTGCCCCGAAGGGCCGTTTGACTTGCATGTGTTAGGCACGCCGCCAGCATTCATCCTGAGCCAGGATCAAACTCTCAAAAAAAATATTAGTACAAAAGTACTATTTACAATACACTGCTGGCAATTTCTGTTATTCTTAGATTGTCAAAGTTCTTTCCGTAGCAACAAAAAAATTCTCGTTTTGTTGATAAAACGGACTTTTTAGTCGCAAACTTTTTTTCAACTAACTAAATTTTATATTACCTTATTTATTTTGTCAACAACAAATAATCACATTTATAGAGATTAAGATAGCACGGAATTTTATTTCTTCTTTTTGGGCTTAGGAATATATTTTTTAAGCATCATTTTCTTTTCACGAGTCTTAAGATCCTCTGGAAGCTTTCTTAATGCATAAAACCCAATGTACAAAGACCATATCGTAAAAATTAATAAGATTGCGATTAAAAAATATCTTCCGGAGAAAAAATAAGTATTTTCAAATCTAAAAAATAAATATGAAATTCCTGTTAAGGAAATAGTGAAGCAAAGCCTTTTAATCTTCTTTAATAGCTTTTTTATCGCTACATTTTTATAAAAAGGGATAAATATGCTTAATATAGCCGCAATCAAAAAAAGAAAACCGAAAAAAATGGTAAATTCTGCATAAAACCGAAAGAAAGCACCAGGCTGAGCTTCAAAAATTCTTTTATAATCTAATATTTTTGAGAAATCAATATTTTTAAACATAGAAAAGAAACCAAATACCAAATGCCGAAGATATGCCCAGTATAGCCCCAGCGACAACTTCAATCGGCTTATGGCCTATTAGGTGATGATAATTAAATTCTTTTTGATTAATAAACTTATCAATCATCTTGTTTAATATTTGAGCTTGCTTACCTTGTGCACCTCTTATTACAACAGCATCATGCATAACAATTGTTGCTATAACTACGGCAATCGCAAAAGAAGAAGATGAAAATCCCGAAGATAAACCAATTCCAGTAGCAAGCGCGCAAACTGCCGTAGAATGCCCACTAGGCATTCCTCCTGTAGTTATAAAATTATAAAAATCAACTTTGCCTTCAACAGCTCCTACAATAAACTTGATTGCCTGAGCCAATATCCAAGGCGTAAAAACTATAATCAAAACAGGATTTATTGATAATATAAAATCGATCATCCTTAATCCTCATCGCCAAAGAAATCTATTTCAGAATCGCAATGAGGACAAATCGTCTCTCCGTCCTCTTCAATCATTTGTGAACCGCATTCCGGACAAAGAGGTTTACCCTCTTCCTGATTTTCTTTATTATTTTTTTCCTTTACCATTATAAACTCCTTCGGAGTTAGTCACTAGTAATATGGCATCAGGCATAAGATTAAGAGTCAAAAACATAATGCCTAATAACTGATTACTAATAACTTATTTATAAAAATTTAAAAGATTCCAATATCTTTGAAAGTTGTAATTCTTTATCATTTCCAAAACAGACTATTTCTACCATTTTAGTAGAAGATTTTGCAATATATACCGAAGTCATAATACCTATATTTTCTGTTTTAATTTTATATGCACTTTTACCATCTACTTTTAAATCTTTCTTGAGTAATATTTTTTCTTCATCGCCAATATTTTTGGTTGACCACGCCTTTGGAGTCATTTTCTCAGTATTATCTTTTATGTTAATGGTCATTTTTACTTCATCGTTTATAAGTTCTCTTCCATCACTTGAAGGATATTTAAAATTAGTTATTACCACACCTTCGCTTTTGTCTTTTATTACAAACCAACCAGTAGAAGAATACTCAAAGGAATAACCATCTTCCTGATTAGTAAATACCTTATTTGCGCCTGCCTTTTCCGTCCCTTTTAGTTGCTCATTTTCAACTCTAAGCTTTTCGTAATCAGATTTAAGATCGGCTAATTGTTTTTCCACTCTTTCTTTTTCTTCTACTTTCTGCTTCTTTTCAACTTCGCTTTGACCGACAGAATAATAATAAACAGCAATACCCGAAGCGACTGCTGCTACAATACTAAAAATCAAAACTATTAAAATTGGGGAAAATCCTTTTTCTTTATACATTCTTATTATATTTTATCAGCTTAATAATTAGATTCAACTAAGAAATTTAAATAATTCTAGTAATCAAAAATTCCAACATACAATATATCGGTTGGCTGTAACAATCCGTCTGGCGCAAGCTCTTTCTTATCTTTTCCTTTAAGATATATTACCTTTTGGTCTTCTAAATAAAAAGTTGATTCGCCATCAACAAATAAAGGGGTTATCACTTTAGAAGATGAGCATAGTGATTCTACAGCATCAGGAAACGATAAACTCATTTTAACTATCTCATTATTAGTGGAATCAGAAGTGTTAGTAAGTGCTGGGGTCTTTGTAAATGTTAATTCGTTTTCGTTAAGCCATGAAATATTGCTGAATGAATAATTTTTATCCTTTATTGCTGTGGAAGTTTTTTTGGTGGTTTTATCATAAACCTTTAAAGAATAACCATCTTTGGTTGTAAAGTCTTTATAAATATATAGGTTACCAGAAGGCGATACGGAGATATCTTCAACATTAAGATCGTGGTCATATGTTTTTCTATAGCTAAACAAAGCCTTTTTCTCAATCTTTTTAGTTGCTGTATCAACAGAAATCTCATAAAATCTGCTGCTTTGTTTATACATATTAACTATCTTTCCATCCCTAAAAACAAGCTCTTTCTGGAAAAAACTGCCGATATCCTGAGATAAAATAGTTTCTTCCTTGCTTTGCTGATCAAACTTTACCAAATCCCATTCGTATAGAATTTCATCCGTATTCTTGCTTTTTTTATCACTTGAACGAGCTTTTAAATAGAAAATACCTTCTGATGTATAGAGAAAATTACCATATCTGTCGTAATCGCCCGAATCAATGAGTGTTTCTTCTATTTTCCCTTCGGTATTAACCTTTAAAAGCTTAAAATATGCCTTTTTATCGCTTAGATTAGCCTCTTTTTTCTCGGCTAAAATAAATGCATTGCCCTCTTTGTTAAATTGAATCAAGGCATTGCTGTTTGTTTCTGCCCATTTCCCGCCCCTTATGGTTGTGCCTAAAGCAACTTCTTTTTTGATTTTTTTGCTGGTTTCAAGATTAATAAAATTCAGAATCAACTTTTCTTCATCTGAAGTTATTGTAACAAGATTTTTACCCGTAATCTTTTCTTCAACTTTACTTGCTTTGTTAGATTCTTCCTGAACATTATCACCCTTGGGTTTAAAAAAATTACCTTGCCAATATAAATAACCGCCGATACCACCACCTGTAACAAACATAGTAATAAAAGCGGTAATACATATAACCCAAATTGACGCAAGCGGTTTTTTAGCCATTTACTTTGATTAGATTAACTCTTTATATTATAAATCTTTTTAACCAAAAACAAAACGCTTTTTACTCAAGATTTTATTCTAAATACTAGATTTTTTTATTTAACAAATTCCATTGTGCTGATTATTTGTTCAAACATTTTTACCGCATCTGTTGATACAGTATCAGTAACATTAGTATTTTCTGAATGAACAAAATATTCTACATTGTTATAGGTAAATTTTTCAGAAGAAATTGAAAAACCCTTTAAATCAATTCCTCCACAATAATCATTTGAACCTGTTTTATTTTTTATTATCTCGTCACTTTTTTTAGTAAGTTTTATCATATTTTTAATTAACTCGAGTTCATATTGCACTGACCTTTTAACACAAGAACCGCCCCTGCCAAGTATTGAACCCCAATTGATAGCTATAGCATATTGCTTTGATGTATTCTTAAAAACAACATTTTCATTTGAAAAAATATTCATTCCAATATAAGAATAACCATCTGTCTGAGATTTAGCGTTTTCTTCAACCTGCCAATCCTTTGGATATTTTACATTAAAACCATTTTTCTCATTGCTATACGTCTTCCAGTCTGCTGTCTCTGTGCTCTTTGTTGGTTCTACTTTAGAAACTTCTTCACTTGTTCCTTCTAGCCTATCTACTTGTTTTTTAAGCTCTAGGACTAGATTATTTGTGCTTTGCTGTTGGGATTCTAGATTATTTTTAATCTGGCCCATTTGGCTATCCATTACATACCAAG
>PFOW01000076.1:0-1506 GCA_002792735.1 bacterium CG_4_10_14_0_2_um_filter_33_32 | reverse complement strand
TTATCAGAATAGTGCGAAATCAACAAAATGCCTAGATCAGCAAGCAATTACAAATAACAAAAAGCAGTATAAATTACAAAATGCTAATCAGGAAACAGATAACGCAGAGTGTCTACTAAGGGACACTTTGTGAAAAAATATTAACGATTCTATTAGCTATTTAACTTAAAAGTGCTAATGATTAAATTAAATATTTTATCGTACTTACTACCAGATGTAGTTGTAAACCTAATCTGGTAGGATTTATCTGTCTTATCGAAATTTATATCGAATTCTTTGTTATCATCTTTTATCCAAGTAGTCTTCTTACCTGTTATATTACCTAGAGTAATATTTTCTGTTTTCTGCAGGCTACCTGCAGTCTGATGACCAAAATCATCTCCCAGATAAGAACCTATATAAACTTCAAATGAATAAGCATCCTCTAGCTCATAATTAAAGGGGTAATCAGTACCAATTTCTACTCCACCATTTTCCCATTCTTTATTGATTTTTATATTACTTGGATACTTAAAACTAAATTCTTTCCCATTATACGTCTTCCAGTCTGCTGTTTCATCGTTTTGTTTAACACATTCCCCAACAGAACCTAAACATTTAGAATCTTTACATTTATATAAAGGCTTACAATAGTATCCCGTCGGACACTTCTTATCTTCTTCTCCGCCACATTCTTTACCAACTAAATCATTATCACTAGCCCCATTTAATTCGTCTACCTGCTTTTTGAGATCTAAAACTAACCTATCTGTGCTTTGCTGTTGAGATTCTAGATTATTTTTAATCTGACCCATTTGGCTATCCATTACATACCAAGTTGTAGTACCACCAAGCGCAAAAGCTAGAACGGCTGCCAAAATGGCTGTAATAATACTCTTTTTTTTCATCTTCCCTCCCAAGGCCTCGAAATATTCATTCCCACCGGGCGGAGCCCTATGGGCGGCGCCTTATCGAGGCTGAGACCCGCCAGAAACTTCACTCTGTTAAATAACGCTTTGTGCTAGTTTTGTAAAGCAAAATTATTTAACGGGGTGAGGTGAGGACGGGCAATTATTAATTAATTTTCTTAAAATAAAGGATATATCCTTTTAATCCCTAATCTATCGCCAAGCCCTAAATCTCTCTTTTTAATCTCGCCAAAACTCGCATATCCATACATTGTGAGTTCGGAGGTTGAAGTACTATACAAATCGCCAAGAGACAACGTATGACCAATTTCATGAGTTGCTACGTTTTGTAAATCAAAACTATAAGAATTACCAGAATCAGTAACTGACCATGGATATTTTTCATTAAAAACTATATCAAACTCTACAAGTTCCCTAGTATTTTTATAGTACCAATAATAAGTAACAGCTACTGCGCTAGAGTTTAGACTTTGAAACGAAACCGTATTTTTTTGATCGTAAATTGGTCCTTTTAAACTAGTTGATCCGGAATAATTGTAGTCCATATACGAACCTGGGTCGTTTTCCCAAGTATCAAACGCAGTGCTGATAGTTCCAT
>PFOW01000075.1 GCA_002792735.1 bacterium CG_4_10_14_0_2_um_filter_33_32 | reverse complement strand
TTATGCACAGGAGATAGAAAAGGTATGTCAGTACGAGTGGCATTGTGCAGCCGTTCTGCTTCTCTTTCGAGCTCATCGATAAGCTTTTTTCGATTCATACTTTCATCTATTTTTAATTTTGGAACTACAGCCATTTTTGTAAATCTTACTTATTTAATTTTATATAAAATACAGTTATTTATCAAATCAAATTCTAAAAAATCAAGTTATCTTAAAAAATTTAAATAATAATCCATTACAACAAGACAAATGAAATAGGCGAAAAAGGTAAAATAAACTCTATTTTCCCTAAACACTTTTGCATTTATAAAAGCGTGCGTAAAAAATGAGGCTATGATGGAAGGAATTGCTAAAAAAGCATTTTTAAATATAAAAGGCACTATCATATAACATAGAACGATTAGTAAAGAAGTTGCTTCTTTTTCTCTACCTTTAAAAAACATGGGTATTGTAAAAACGCCTTGCTTTTTGTCGCCCTCTAAGTCTTTTAGATCTTTAAAAGAAAACCCCAGAGTGAATAAGATAACGAAAGTAAATGTTATAGCGACGGGAAATTCAGTAATTGGATTAAATCTTGTAGCCGAAGAAAAAGCATAGCCTGCCCACATCATTGAGATAGCCAAAGAAGCAACAACAAAAGTAGAAACAATCGGAATCTTCTTCAGTCTAAGCGGGGGCGAAGAATAAATAAATGATATCGCATGATACAAAAGAATATATATCAGAAATTGATAGCTTATAGCAAAAGCGTTTAATAAAGACAAGACAAAACTGATAATAGAAATTTTTATGAATTCTTCTCTGGAAAATATGCCTTTTGGGAGAAGCTTACGATCATCGCTGACTTTATCTGATTCTATATCATAAACATCATTTAAAGTTGTGGCGGAAACCCAGGCTAAAACAACGGCAAAAAACGCATTTAAAAATTGGGTCAGAATATTTATATCAAAAAGAAATAAATTAGTTTTTATTTTATAAGCTAAATATAAACCAAAACCAAACATCAATAGATAATGAAAAGATTTTTTTGAGGAGTTGGCAATTAATGAAAAAGTTTTTTTATGGTTTTGTTTTATAGCCAAGATAAGTAGGAATAAAATCGCCACAACATTAAAAGCAGAGTAATAAGTTAGAGATTGAGACATACCCGCACTACCAATTGGATTATGCAAAAAGTAAATATCTTTAAGAGGAAAGTTGGGAATAATAGTAATATGGTAGGCCAAATAAGGAAATGCGATAAAACCGAATATTCCTACATAAAATAACGAAGCTGCTAATACTGAAGATAGTATTTTTTGTTTTTTAATATATACATAAGCAGCAACCGAAACAGTTGCTAGCAATAATTCAAGGCGAATACCATAAGTTATTCCTTCTAAGAAAACTGGAAAGTTGAATAAGTTCTTAAAATAAAAGTTAAAGTTATTGAATATATATGAATAATCATATGCTTTACTGGCGCTGATAATTAAATCAAAAATGGGCGGAATAATAACTATTGGCCAAAAATGGATCAATACTTTTCCCACTTTAATAGGCTTTTCCTTTGCAAAAAAAGATATTATTAAAATTATAAAAAGAGCAATGGAAATATAATAAATAGGGTAATGGAAAAAATACTCAAAATAATCAATGATTTTTTTAGAAGAATAAAAATCTTCCCCAATGGTACGAAAAAGAATCACCACTAAAATAGTAATAATCCATTGAGACGCGGTTATGTTTTTATTCTCTAAATCATTAAGAATCTTTTTTAATTTATTCATTAATTTTTAAAACCTTAAAGTAAAATTGCAGTTCAATTAATTTAGTGTTATAAATAATATTATAACAGAAAAATTACTAGATATAAAGATCTATTCTAAGATAAACACAAGAACCTTAATGAATATCTAAATCTATAATCTGCTCCCAAGGTAAGCTGATATCAGTTCGGCCAAAATGGCCATAGGAAGCCGTTTTTGTATAGATTGGATTTTTTAATTCAAGCCTTTCTATAATAGCGGCCGGCCGTAAATCAAAATTCTTATTTATTATTTTTATTAATTCGCTGTCTGATTTTTTAGACGTCCCGAACGATTGAACCAAAACAGAAACCGGATGTGAAATTCCAATGACATAAGAAATTTGAATTTCTATTTTTTCTGCTAAATTATTAGCAACTAAATTTTTGGCAATAAACCTTGCCATATAAGCACCCGACCTATCAACTTTAGTCGGATCTTTACCGGAAAAACAACCGCCGCCATGTCTTGCATATCCTCCATAAGTATCAACCATTATTTTTCTACCCGTTAAGCCAGCGTCTGCTTTTGGTCCGCCACAAACAAATTTTCCGGTAGGGTTTATATAAAAGCTAATCTCGTCTTTTATTAACTCTGGAGGCAGCACAGACATAATAATTTTGTCTTTGATAATTTGTTTTATTAATTGATAATCAATATTTTCGTTATGCTGAGTTGAAACAACTACATTGTTTATTTGATAAGGCTTGCTATTAAAATATTCTACTGAAACTTGAGATTTACCATCAGGCCTAAGCCAAGATATTTCTTGGTTTTTTCTATCCGAGGCTAATCTTTGAGTCAATTTATGGGCAATGGTAATAGGCAGAGGCATAAATTCTTCTGTTTCATTACAAGCAAAACCAAAAACTGATCCTTGGTCTCCGGCTCCTATACATTCGTAAGGATCTTTATTTGATTTTGAAACTCCTTGAGCAATATCCGGTGATTGAGGATTTAGTAAATTTATAACCTTGCATGTTTTATAATCAATCCCCCAATTCTCATCAGTATAGCCAATATCTTTTAAAACTTGCTTGGCTATTTCGCTTGGATTAATTTTTGCCTTTGAAGTAATTTCTCCGGCAACAATAATTGTATTAGTAGAAGCCATCACTTCACAGGCAACCCTGCCTTCAGAATCTTGTTTTAAAATTTCATCTAAAACCGCATCTGAGATTTGATCGCAAATTTTATCGGGGTGACCTTCGGTAACTGATTCTGAAGTAAAGATATTTTTAAACACTAATTTCTCCTTATAAAAAATCGCCTAAATGGCGATTTTAAAAATTATCTTTCCCATTTGGGTTGGATTTAGCGCCCTTGCAATCCCATCCCACCCCAGGGGTGGGATTATGGGGTTATCTTAAATAGTTGCTTCTCTTGATAATTATTTAATTCTCAATATTTTGATTATATATCAATCTTAATTATAAAACCACATTATCCTAATGAGAATTATAGTATCCTGAAGCCCAATTCCCTACTTTGGCCTCGTTGTTTAAGGTATTCTTGTAGTAGGAAGATACCCA
>PFOW01000074.1 GCA_002792735.1 bacterium CG_4_10_14_0_2_um_filter_33_32 | reverse complement strand
GACAAATTATATGATGTTTTAATAGATAATTTATTTTTCTTGCTCCCAATCTTGGTTTTCATCATTCTATTTTACGTTTGGTTTACAAGGGGGAGAGACCCAGAAGGTAGAAAAACAATTGTTCCTCAGTATGATCCGCCTGATAACTTAACTCCTGCTGAGATTGGCGCGATTTGGGACGAAACAGTCGATAACAAAGATATTTCTGCAAATATAGTCAATTTAGCTGTAAGGGGCTATATAAAAATTAAGAAGACGGAAAAAGGAATTATTTTAAAATCAGATGACTATATGCTTCAGAGGCTGAAAAGAGACCAAGAAAAAAATCTGGAAGGATTTGATCAAAAACTTATAAATAGTTTATTTTTTGCCGATGATACAGTCATATTATCTAAACTAAAAGATAAATTTAGCAAAGAATTAGAGGCAGTTAAGGATAGTTTATATAAGGATATTACTGCAAAAGGTTACTTTCCCAAAAATTCGGACAAACTTAGGAAAAAGTATACTGGCATAGGTATATTTATTTTTGCTGCTCCATTATTTATAATAGAATTAATAGGCATAACAGCTATTTTAGCTATTATGCTATCTGGATTTATGATTTTTGTTTTTTCATTCATTATACCTAGTAAAACGAAGAAAGGGGTTTTAACAAAGGAATACATTATGGGTTTTAAAGAATACCTTAGTATGGTAGAGAAAGACAGAATAAAATTTTTTAATGCGCCAGAAAAAAATCCAGAAACATTTGAAAAATTTTTATCATATGCAATGGTTTTGGGTGTTGAGAAAGAATGGGCAGAACAGTTTAAGGAAATATATAATCAAAATCCATCTTGGTATGAAGACAGTTCTGGAGTTGCTTTTAATCCTGTTTTATTTACCGCCAATGTAAATAGTTTTTCATCTTATACTGGAAATACTTTATCATCCACTCCAAGTAGCAGTGGTTCAGGCGGAGGAGGTTTTTCAGGCGGAGGATTTGGTGGTGGTGGTGGCGGTAGTTGGTAAATCCAGTGCTAATTTTAAAAAACTTTCTAATGGGGTTTAGCGATTTAAAACTAGTTTTTGATGTTAGTGCTGGGTAAAAAACTAGTTTAAGTATTTATTGTGTAATATAATATTGCTATGAGCTATTTTAATCTTTTTCCGACAATGGTTATCTGGTGGTATAAAGATGGCGTCGTTGATTTATTTTCCTTCCTAAAGGCATTATATGTTTATATAGAGAACTTCTTTTCGATCTTAACAGTGCTTAAGACTTTTTTTGCACCATGGAAGCGTTTGGTATCTCAAAGAAAGCCTGGGATAGCAGGATTGCAGGATTGGTTTATTGACAATCTAGTTTCTAGGGGAGTTGGTCTGCTTTTAAGATTTTCCATAATTATTTCATTTATTATTTTTATCTTTTTATATTCATTATTTTGTGTGCTATCTTTTATTTTTTGGGTCGGTTTTCCAGCTATATTAGTAACTTCTTTTGTTTTTATTTTTGTAAGATAAATGATTAAGAAAGAACAGATAATTTTAAATAAGAATAATGAATTTATAAATGCTTCCAAAGTGCATCCTTTTATAAACAACTATTTTTTTATCGGGATTCTTAAAGTTTTATCGATGATTGGATTATCCTCGGCGATAGTTATGTTATTGTCATTTTCTTCTACCATTAATCTTTACCCCATTGATTATTTTTTGAAATTTCTAATATTTATAGGCTTGATCGCTTTTGCTCTGTTAAGATTTATCCAGAGTTATTTTAGGAGATTAGCTGATAGCAGGGTTCTTAAGGATGAAGATGGGGGCATGTATGATATTTTTAAAACCTGCGATTTTGAGCTTGCAAATATTTTAGGTTCGGAAAATTTAAATAATCCAGATATCCTTAAAATTTTTGAATCAATAATTACTTCAAAAAGAGCATTTTTTATTTTAAGGGAAATGAACGTAGGTTTACCATTCAATGAAAAAATAGTAAGAGGTTTTCCTTTAGAGATTCCTGCACACGATATTCTAATTGAAGTTGTTAGACTTAGTCTAGAAAATGCTATTCAAGATGGGGCACAACAATTAACAGCTGGCGATATTTTTTATGGGTTTTTAAAGATTAGTCGGAATCTGGATCCAGCTTTAATGGCAATAGAGATTGATGAAAAAGATTTACAAAATATTATTTTCTGGGAAAACAATATTTTTAGCAAGTTGTATCGCAAAAAAACACTAACTCAATCTCTAGCGTCTGCTGGGGCCGGTATAGCTCAAAATTGGGCTGCTGGCTACACGCTTGATTTAGACAGATTTGGTACTGAAATAACAATGCCAAAGTTATTTGGCAGTTTTTCTATAGAAGGCAGAGACAGAGAGATTCGCCAGATGGAAAATGTGCTTTCTAAAGAAATGAAGAATAATTGTATAATCACCGGAGGAAATGGCGTAGGCAAAACAACATTAGTCTATGGTTTAGCTGAAAGAATATATTGGGGCAATACTTTATCGGAACTTTCCTACAAAAGACTAGTTAGTCTTGATACATCAATTCTGCTGGCTGGTTCATCTAATGAACGTGAAGTTGAAGAAAGACTTATTAGGGTTTTTAATGACGCAGTAAATGCAGGAAATATTATACTTTTTATTGATAATATTGAAGTCTTATTCTCTGGAGGTCAGAAAATCGGCAGTATTGACGCTTCAGAGATTATTATTCCATATCTACAAAACCCCAACCTTAGGATTATTGGTGTAACCACCCATGGCAATTACCAAACGCACATAGAAGCAAAGCCCTCTTTGGCGGGTAATTTCGAGAAAATAGAGGTTGAGCCTACTAATGAAAAGCAAACATTGAGAATACTCGAAGATTTAAGTATGTATTATTCAAATAAATATAATTTAGTCGTAACTTATAACGCTTTAAAGGAGATATATAGGTTATCTGAAAAATTTATAACAAATAAAGATTTTCCCGCAAAAGCTGTAGATATGCTAGATAATGTATGCTCTGCCGCAAAAAATACTGGCAATAAATTATTGGATAAAAGCACCATAGATTCTTTGGCAGAACAAGTATTGAACGTTTCTGTTAAAGAAGTTGATACTGATGAGAAGAAAAAACTTATTAATCTTGAGGTTTGTATCCATGGAAGGGTTATTGGTCAGGATGAGGCAGTAGTTGCTGTTTGTAATGCTTTAAGAAGAGCAAGAGCACAGGTATCAAACACTAATCGTCCGATAGGAAGTTTTTTATTCTTGGGTCCTACTGGAGTAGGAAAAACAGAATTGGCTAAATCTTTGGCAGATGCGTATTTTGGCAATGAAAAAGCGATGGTAAGAATGGATATGAATGAATATCAGGATACAGAATCTACAAGCAGATTTATTGGAAAGAAAATGATTGGTATTGATCAGCTTGAAGGAGGAGATTTTGTTAAGAAGATAAGAGAAAATCCTTTCTCGGTTGTGCTGTTAGATGAGCTTGAAAAAGCCCATCCAGATGTATTAAATCTTTTTCTTCAGTTATTAGATGAAGGCTATATTATCGATGGAATGGGTGAAAAAGTTATTTTTTCAAATACTATAATTATTGCAACATCAAATGCAGGCGCAAATTTGATAAAAGAAGGTATAGAGAAAGGCATGTTACTAAATCTTTTAAGTGAAAAGCTTTTAAAGTATTTGCAAAGCAATGATATATATAAACCAGAATTTCTAAACAGGTTTGATGGTATAATTGTCTTTAAGCCTTTAACAAGGGAAAATCTTTTTGAAATCGCCAAGCTTATGTTTAATAAAATCAAACTTGATTTTAAGAATAAGGGATATGATATAGAGGCAGGTGAAGACATTCTCAGTAGGCTTGCAGAATTAGGATATAGGCCAGAGCTCGGCGCGCGACCCATGCGGAGGGTTTTTCAGGATACTTTAGAGAATTTTTTGGCAAATAAAATATTAGACGGCTCTCTTAATAAGGGCGAAAAATTTATTATAAATATACAAGATTTAGGTATAAAAGCGGAAGTAAGGGAATCATAAAAAATGATAAAAATTTATTATAAGGCTATTACAGATAAAAATTTGAAGAAATTAGCTAATTTTAGAGTAGGTTCTTGGGTATATGTGGAAGATCCCGACAAAAAAGATCTGGATTACTTAGAGAAAAATTTTTCATTTGATCCTAGTTTATTGCAAGACGCTTTAGATCCTTTTGAGGTGCCCAGGGTTGAGGTAGACAAAGAAATTACTTATATTTATGCCACCGTGCCTAACAGTGAAGATGGGATCAAGCAAATTATTAATACTCCAGTGTTGATAGCTATTGGTAGTGATTTTTTGGTTACTGTCTCTAGAAAATCCCTCCCGTTTTTACAGAAATTTGTTAAAGGTAAGGTCGATTTTACCACAACACAAAAAACACGGTTATTCTTCCAGATTTTTTCTGAAATTAACGCGGCGTATGATAATTTTCTAAAAAATATCGGCAGGAACATTAGAAGGATAATTATTAATCTAGAAAAAATAAATAATGAAGATATTGTAAAATTTGTAACCTTCGAAGCTACCTTAAACGAATTTTTATCAGATTTAGTCCCGATTAATGCTTCATTGCAGAAGCTTCATACTGGAAAATTATTAAAACTATACGAAGAAGATAAAGATCTCGTTGAGGATTTGTTTTTAAGTTCCGGTCAGCTTATTGATATCTCAAATTCTAATTTGAGAAGTATTGTTAATATTAGGGAAGCTTATTCAACTTTAATGACTAATAATTTAAATAAAGTGATTAAGCTTTTAACATCTTTAACTGTTATTTTTACAATCCCAACAATTATAGGTAGTTTATATGGAATGAATGTTCGGTTACCTTATAGTGATTCGCCCCATGCTTTTTATGGAATCTTAGTTGTCATTGCTTTAATATCAAGCTTTCTTTTAGCAATATTTGCAAGAAACCGTTGGCTATAAATCAATTAATTAAATTTTTATTAAAGGAGAAAAATGAAGAATGTTACACCAAAAAATCCATCGGTTGATGGTTTTCAGGCACCAAATCCAGTAGTGATTCCGTCTCAACCCGGACAATAACAGCCTCAGGCACAACCGCAGGCTCAATCCGGCATGTCTAACAACGGATCAAAGGGTTTGAAAAAAATAGTTACCGTTTTGGTTTTGATTATCTTAGTTGCTTTAGGGGTCGCCGGTTATGGTTATTACAATGGTATGCAAGTGCAATCTTATGCTAAGGATGGTGAGAGTATGTTTAATGCGGTTCAGGGATGGGGGAAGGGTTTTGATAATTCTAAAGACAGTAAAGCGACTAAAGACCAATTTTCCAAAATTAAAAATGATTCAGATAAATTTTTGTCACAGTTAAACGCAAAAAATGCACCCTCTAAAGCTAAAGAACTTGAATCTAATTTGAAAGAATATTTTACTATTTCAAAAACATTAGCGACAGACATGGAAGCTCTTGCCAATTGGGCTATAGGCTTTGAGAAAATAGGCAAAGATATGGAGAATATAGGAAGTAATGCTAGCATGAACTCCCCGGCGGATATTATTAGTGCTTTTAAGGATATGAAAACTTCGGTAGATGCTTATGTTAAAGAATTAGATACAATGCAAGTTCCTGCAGTTGTTTCCGAACAGAATAAAGCAATGAAAGATTACTTAGGGCAGGTATCAACTATTCTTGGTAGCTATATAAAGGCTTTAGAATCTAATGATTTGTCCTCTATGGTAGGAATAGAAACAGATTTAGCTTCTTTTTTAGATAAGCTTAATGCCATGAAATTGCCTGAAGAAAGCATAAATAAAGTTTATAAAGATAAAATTGATAGAGCCGATAGTTTAGAAAAGAGTATTCCTGGACAGATAAGTAATCTAAAGTCTGTTACTTTTGCTTTTTAGTTAGGTTTTTTCTGTTGAACTCGGGATATTATAATATCCCGAGTTGAATAAGTTACGAAACATTTGAGACTCCTGCAAATAACTAAGGAGTTTCCAATATGCATATCAAAGCCTTGTGGTATAAGACTAATTTGCATA
>PFOW01000073.1 GCA_002792735.1 bacterium CG_4_10_14_0_2_um_filter_33_32 | reverse complement strand
TGACGTTGTTCAATAAAAATATGGCAAAAGAAATAAAAAAAGAAAAAAAATCGCTGGGGTCTTCTATTGAAAATTATAAAAATTGGAAGGCTGACTTTAAGAACAGGAAAAAAGAACTAGCAATTCAGCAACAGCAGAGAAAAAGAGAGCTTGAAGCAACCAGAATTTTTGAAGAAGGAGTTTCATCGGTTAAGGATTTAATTTCTCCTTCAGCTGTTCAGATAGAATTTAACCATCTAAAACTTGGTAATAAATTTGTTAGAACAATGTTTGTTTTTACTTATCCCAGATTTATTTATGCTAATTGGCTATCACCCATAATCAATCTTGATTACACAATGGATATTTCCATGTTTATTTATCCAATAGACACTAGAACAATTATGGAAAATTTAAGAAAAAAGGTTGGCCAAATGGAATCTTCTATGGTAATGAGCCAGGAGAAAGGCCAAGTTCGGGATATTAAACTAGAAACAGCTCTGGAAGATGCTGAAGAAATGAGAGATAAGCTATCAAAAGGTATAGAAAAATTCTTTCAGTTTGCCTTATATTTCACTATTTATGCAGACAGCTTAGAAGAACTGGAAATAATGACCAAATCAATTGAAACAACATTGGGCGGAAAATTAATTTATACAAAACAAGCTAATCTGCAAATGGAACAAGGATTAAATTCAACACTTCCTCAGGCAACTGATCAATTGATGGTAACCAGAAATATGGATACTTCTTCCTTATCAACCACCTTCCCTTTTACCTCTATGGAGCTTACCCAGAATAATGGGATATTTTACGGAATAAATCTTCATAATAACGGCTTGGTTATTTTTGACCGATTCAGTCTGGAAAATGCCAACTCAGTTGTATTTGCAACAGCTGGAGCTGGTAAAAGTTTTGCTGTAAAAATCGAGGCATTACGAAGCTTAATGCTCGGAACAGACATCATTATTATTGACCCGGAAAATGAATATGAAAGATTATGCGAAGCAGTGGGCGGAAGCTACCTAAGGCTTTCTCTTAAATCAAAATATAGAATTAATCCATTTGATCTTCCCCAAGTAACGGATAAAATCGAGGAGGAACAGGACGTATTAAGATCTAATATTATAATGTTGTCGGGTCTTATAAAAGTAATGCTGGGATCTCTTTCGCCTCAGGAAGAATCTATTCTTGATAGAGCTTTAGTTGAAGTTTATGCCCTAAAAGATATAACCCAAGATCCTAAAACCCATAAAAATCCTCCTCCACTTATGGAAGACTTAGAAGCAGTGCTGGAAAACATGAAAGGGGCCGAAAGTATAGTTGCCAGACTTTCCAAATTTACCAAAGGCACTTTTGCGGGACTATTTAATGAACCTACTAATGTAAATTTGGAGAATCGTTTTATGGTCTTCTCTTTAAGGGATCTGGAAGATCAACTAAGGCCAATTGCTATGTATATGGTTATGGGCTTTATCTGGAATAATATCAAAAATAACAGAAAAAAAAGGCTGCTTATTATAGATGAAGCATGGCTTTTGATGCAGCATGAAGATTCTGCCAAATTTGTATACTCACTAGCAAAAAGGGGTAGAAAATATTATTTAGGCCTTACAACCATCAGCCAAGACGTAGAAGATTTTTTAGGTTCCCAATACGGTAAAGCAGTTGTTACTAATTCAGCTATGCAGATTTTATTAAAACAATCGCCAGCTTCAGTTGATCTAATTGTTCATACTTTTAAACTAACTCAAGGTGAACGAGACTTTTTATTAAAAGCTAACGTAGGAGAAGGCATATTTTTTGCAGGCCAAAACCATGTGGCGATAAGAATATATGCTTCATTCCAAGAAGAACAACTAATAACAACAAATCCTGCCGAGGTGGCAAGGATTGAACAAGAGCAAGAAGAATATTAAAAATAATGACCAATTCTCAATGACCAATAACCAATGATTCAAAATAAAACCATTACCAATGCCTTGAAAGAACAAAAAGGGTTTTTGCCAATTATAGCCGGTTGCGTTGCTGGCTTGATTTTCTGGGGCATGATAGGAATCGTTCTTGTTGGAGTAGGGATGACTGGAGAGAAAAGCGGATCTAGCGGTGGAGGAGGATCTGGCGGCGGTGGCAATAACTGGCAAGGACCTACTGATACAACTGATACCATTGACGGCCTTACTTTGCCAGACACATCAGGAAAGTTAGGCAACGAACAACATATCCCAGGCCCTCATAATACTGATAATAAACCAGCTACTGATTTAAGCTGTATGGTCATACCACAAACTCATTATCAAGGCTCAGACTCTAATCCATTAACTTATGCTACTACGGGTTGCGGTTCTTATCATCCTTATACTCAAGACCAGGAACATTGGTATTTTAATATGAGATGGCCAAGTAGTGTTTTTAAGCATAAAAAAATAATACTCACAAACCCACAAAACGGGAAACGAGTAGTTGTCAGCATAGAAGAATATGGACCAGCAGCATTTAAAATGAAGCAAGATGGGATAAATTGCGGCGCGCCACCAGAGGTTAGGAATTATCTTCAAACAGCAGACGCTAATACAGGAGATCCTAACGACAAGAAAGGATTTGTACAAATCGGTTTTGCTCAAGATCAAAACATACCATTGGGCCCCTTACCAGATATAACACCCCAACCATTACCAATTTAATTTAAAAAATATGAAAAAAGCTATCATCATTACTATAAGCATAATAATACTACTCTTAATATATGTGTTTTTTCTAAAGAGTACACTTACTATTACACCAAAACCCTCGCCGGCTAACATTACAATTGATAAAAAACTTTTTGAAAATAGCGATAAAGCATCAATTAAACTAGGCTCAGGAAAACATAAACTGAAAATTGAAAAAGAAGGCTATGAAAATTATGAAAGCACGATAAAATTAGGATTTTTAGAAAATAAAAATATAAATATAGATTTAAAACCTACCAACGAAACTCAAGACAAACAAGACATTGAGCGCATATCAAAACAGTTTACAGAAGTGTGGTTTACATACAAAAGCCAGACAGATAAAGATTATTTAGAAAAAATAAAACCTTTTATGACAAAAAATTTCTATGAAGGAACTTATTATGTTAACACAAAAAGACCACAAGACTTTAAGGGTCAGGTGCCTTTAAATAGTCTGGCTTCCACGGCCGAAATCATAGATTACTCAGGTAATAAATCTTTGGTAAATATCACCGTGGAATCAAATGAGCCAACGACCAGCAAAAGCTACTCACAAAAAGCTATAATCACGCTTATAAAGGAAAATAATAATTGGCTGGTTGATTATCTTAAGCCAGTTTTATAATAATTTAATAAGAAAATATAAATGGCAGAAGATTATTTAGATGATGATTATAATGAAGAACCAACCCCCGAACAAGAATCAGGCGGTGGTCCCTCTATTACAGATAGAGCCGGTGATATTCAAGATAAGGCTGGCCAATTAAAAGATCGCTTTGGCAAAAAGGGAGCGGAAGAAGCCGGAAAAGAGGCTGGAGAAAAAGCAGCCGAGAAGGGAGCTGAAAAGGCAGCGGAAAAAGGCGCTGAGCAAGGACTAGCAGCTGGCGCTGGTGCAGCTACTGGCGGAGCAGGAGCTGCTGCGGTAAAAGGCGCTGAGCTAGCCTCAGAAGCATTAGAAAAAGTAGGTATATCAAAGAAAAAACAATGCGGATGCGGATGTTTGGCTTTTTTTGCGCCCGCCCTGATAATATTACCAATAGCCCTTGGCTTTTTAGGTTTAATGGAACAACCAGCCATAGCAGATCCTATTAAACCGCCCATCGGGGGCGAATCGGTCACAGGAGAATACTTTCCTGTTGTAGACTACAGAGGGGATGGAGGAGAACCGAATAATGGTATAATACCAACCTCAGCCTGCGGATGCGGAAGATATTTTGGTGCCCCAAGGAAGAACGGAAGAAAACACGCTGGGATTGACCTTCTGGATGCATTCGGCACAACTACTGTGGTGGCCGTAAAAGATGGCACAGTTGTTCGTTTTTTCTCTGATTTTTATGCCGGAACTGATGCTGTGATGATAGATCACGGTGATTATGTTATTAACTATGCCGAAATTAGAGTATCGGGCAATTTAAGATCAGTTGGAGCCGCAATAAAGGCAGGGGAAGTAGTAGGAACAATAATAGATAATAACGCTTCTGGGTCCTCAATGCTTCACTTTGAACTATACAAACCAGGGACAACGGTAAATTATCAATGGTGGGGGGCACAACCAGAACCACTGTTAGATGGAACGCAGTTTTTAAAAGACTTATTTAAAGCCACCAGTAATCAACAATTAGCATTAAAAACATCATGAACAAAAAATATATTATTTCATTTCTTATTTTTATTATTAGTATCATACTAATTTATGTTTATTCCTTCTATGGTACACTTTCCCTTAAAACCAATGCCAACGGGGTTAACTGTAAAATTAAAAAGAAGGGCTTTATAATAAATGAAGAGTTTCAGACAAAGCTTAGGTCGGGTAAATACAAAATAACCCTTCAAAAGAACGGATATAAGCCAGCAGAAAAAGATATAAAAATTGGACTATTTAAAAAGACCGTAACAGAAATAGAGTTAACACCCTTACCAGAGAAAGTTTTAGACCTATCAGTTAAAGACCCTGCGATATCGGTTGATGGCAATGAAGTTTATTACTATGATATAACTAATACAAAATTAGCAAAGTACAAAATAAAGGAAAATATGAGTATTTTTTTATCAAACGAAATAACTCAAACAGTCAATAATATCTATTGGTCACCGGATAGAAAATCAGCCATAATATTTGTTAGAGACACAAAAGGAGAAAAAGCAAACCTTTTTAACCTTCAGAATAATGAATTAAAAGCTTTGGATAAAAATATAAGCAGACCGATTACTTGGTCTCCTGATAGCAAGCATATTGCTTATAATTATTTATCAAACACTGTAAGCTCTTTAAATATCTCTGAACCTGACGGGAAAAATTGGCAAAAAGTTATTGATATAAATAATTTACAAAATATTTTTTGGCACGGTGAGAAAAAAATTACATATACTTTAATAACTAGTGACGATAATCCAATCCTACCAGCTTATGAATTATCCCTTGATACAAAAAAAGTAAAAGAAGTGCCAGATATTATTGATATAAAGTTTCTAAATACAAGACTAGGGACAATTCCTTTTATGATCAACACTCAGAGCCTGAATTTATTCTATATAAAAGATAATAATCCAACAGCTACAAACATTAAACCCACACTAGAAAACACAGTAGTTAACCCTGACCTAAATAAATTGTACTATGTAGACTATAATTCAAATAAAGCCCGGCTCATAGCATATAGCCTACAATCAAAAAGTGAAAAAGCTTATGAGCTTCCAGACAAAAATATATACAATTTGCTTATATCTCCAGAAAATAGCTCGCTCTTTTTCACTGATTCAGATAATAGCTTATTTATAATGGGGCTACCTAAAATATGAAACTTATAACAACCGTAATCAATAAAGAAGATTCAAAGGGATTGATTGAAAAACTTTCGTCTGCGGGTTTTTCTGTTACAAAACTAGAAAGCCAAGGCGGTTTTTTAGAAAACCAAAGCAATGTTTTGCTTATTGGGATTGAAGACGAAAAAACCGAAGAAGTTGTTAATTATATTAAAGACTGCTGCAAATCATGCTGTGAAAACGTTGCGCCAATACCTAAGACCATGGAGCCGGGAGAATTAATTATTCCTGAAACGGAAAAAATAACAACTTCTGGGGCAATAATATTCGTTCTGGATGTAGAAAAAATGTACAAATTATAATTTTAGATAACTCGTATATCTATCTTTGCAATAATATTTTTACCTACTTTATCGTTTATTGCTTTTTTGATTTGATCGGCTCTAAAACGAATCTCAGAAGCAGCCACCGAATTATCTGCTTTTATTTTTAGTATATTATTTTTAAAAGATATCGCTTCTGCCTGAATTTCTTTACCTAAGATGCTTGCTTTAAGTTTTTCAAAAAGAAAACATATATAGGCGGAATCCGCTATATTTTTGAGGCCTCTTTTATTAAGATTTATGTTTAGCTGTCTATTGATATGTTCCATATATAAGAAAAGTCCTAAATCCCAATTTCCAATAACCAAAAAAGTGGGTGATCATTGGAGCTTTGTCATTGGTCATTTTTTATTTCCCCGTTTTCTATTTTATAAATTTTTGCCTTTTTAAAAAAATCTTTTACATTATCTAGATGAATAGTGGTAATAATAGTCTGCTGATTACCTATTAGTTTTAAGACATTATTTGTATTGTTTGAATCTAGCTCGGAAAAAACATCATCTAAAAGGAAGATGGGGAGAATATTTTTTTCAGTTTTTATTAATTCTATTTCTGCTCTTTTTAAGTCGATGATTGCGCTTCTTTTTTCGCCCCTCGAACCATAAGACTCCAAATCTATACCGCCGAGATTAAACTTAATTATATCTCTATGCGGACCAACTGTAGTTTGGCCCATTGCTACATCTCTTTCTATTCTTTCTTTTAGTTGGCGCATTATTTTTTCTGCGGAAAAACACTGCGGTTCATATTGAAGAAATAATAATTTATCAAAAAATGCCGAACTTTTTAAGATTTCATTTATCTTATCAATTATACTTTTCCTTTTTCTAATAATACTCTCTCCGAGATTGGCTATTCTTTCGTTCCAAAAATCAAGTTCTTGTATTTTAGATCTTCCGAGACGTAAAAGTATTAAGGTTTTGTTTCTTCTTTTAATGACTTTTTCATACTCAGACAAATCAAAAAAATATTTTTTGTCTAATAAGCTAATTAATATATTTAGAAATCTTCTTTTTTTTGAGGGTTCGTTTATTATATCTAAATCGTCAACCGTAAAAATAACTATCTCAGCATTACCAATAATATCTTTCATCGGTCTTACAGCTCCATTAAGCTTACTGATCTTCTTTGTGTTTATTACAAATTCGATTTCTAGATTTTCTTTATCTTCTGTTTCAAAAAATCCCTTAATTATACCTAATTCTTCTCCTTTTAAAATAACGTCAATCTCTTTACCTTTTTTAAAGGATTTAGTTAAAGCTAAAAAGTATATTGATTCTAATAAATTTGTCTTACCTGCTGCATTCTCGCCGTTAATAATAACCAAAGGATAATTAAGATCTAATTTTAGGTCTTTAAAATTTCTTATATTTTTTATTTCTAATTTACAAATTTTCATTACTTAAAAAGTCTCTAAAAGAGACTTTTTTATTTAATTCTCTTTCTGTATGTTACAACTTTAAGCGTTTAAGGGCATAATAATGTGCAAATAATCAGGCTTTCCTTCTTGACGTATAACGCCCGGTTTCAGCTTACCGCTCACTTCCAAAGAAACGCTCGGCCCTTTAAGATTATTTAAGACATCTAATAAGTATCGGGCATTAAAAGAAATCTCACCATCGGTCCCTGTAACCTCAGCTTCTGTTTGAGACGTATTATCGCCAAGCTGAGACGTGTTTGCGGTAACAACCACCTTGCCTTTAGGGCTGAGGTTTATTTTTATACTGTTGCCGCTTTCGCGTGCAAATAAACTGGCCGCTTTAACAATTTTAATAAATTTGTGCCTGTCTATGTTTGCTTTTGTTGAATGCTGGTCAGGTATTATTTTTTCATAATCAGGAAAGTTACCATCAATTAACCTTGCAATTATATCAATATCTTTTGAATGAAAAAGAATTTGGCTTTCTCCTATAAATATATCCACACTTTCTTCAATGTCCGCTAATATTCTTTGTATTTCAGCTGTTATTTTGGCGGGTATAATTATTTTTTTAGAATCGTTTATTTCATTTTTTAATTTTAATTTCTTTTCTGCAAGCCTATAACTATCCGTCGCAACAAGTTTTAGTTCTTTGTTATCAAAGAAAAATAAAACCCCGGACAATACCGGTCTTGAATCATTGATTGCAGCCGCATAAACAACTTCAGATAAGGCATCGGATAATTCTTTGGCATTAATTGTCGTAAATTTATTTTCTTTAATTTCAGGAATAATAGGAAACTCTTCGGCAGACTGGCCTTTTATAGTTGCTTCATATTCATCTGTTAATATAGATAAGTCTGTATCATTTTCAGAAATTAATTCTATCTTATTGTTTGGAACAGAGCTTACATATTCTGTAAACAGTCTGCATGGCAAAGTAATTATTCCCTCTTTTTCAACTTTTCCCCCAACCCATTGTATTATTACCGCCTCAAGATCCGTTGTAATCATCTTTAATCTTCCGCCTTCTGTTTTTAATAAAACATTTTCTAGTATGGGTAATGAGCTTTTGCTTGTTGCTATTCTGCTTACTTGATTTAAACCTTTGTTTAGATTTTCTTGTAAACACAGAAATTTCATTTTATCCTCTCTTTCTTCCCTTCTCTTATTATAATTATTTATTATTTATTAATACAGTAGTAATAGTAAGGGGTGTGAATAATAGGGATAAGTAAACATTTAAACGTAAATATAAGCAAAAAAGGTGTTTAAAAGTATGTTAGTAAAAAGATGATATTCCTGTGGATAAAAAATCTTTTTTAAAGACATAATTTTATCCGCAGTTCCTCTGAAGTTATCCACAAAAAAACAGTTACTTATCCACACTACTATATTGTGTAAATTTTGTCTTTTACTGCATCTATATCGTGTCTTAATGTATCCTTTTCTTTAATTAAGTTTTTCATTTTCCTATACCCATGCATTATTGTTGTGTGATCTCTACCTCCCAGGGCTTTTGCTATTTGAGGAAAAGACAAGTGAAGGTCCTCTCTTAATAAATACATAATAATTTGTCTTGGCAATACTATTTCTTTATTTCTTTTGGGGCTTAATAAATCTTTTATTCGTATATCAAAAGATATTGAAACTGCGTCTAAAACCTCTTGAATTTTTATTGTTCGATTTTTTGACCTGCTTAACACCGTTTCCAGGGATGATTTTGCAACTTCTATAGAAGGGGAAGTGTTATTCAGTTCACTGTAAGCAACTACTCTTGTAAGCGCCCCCTCTAACTCCCTTACATTTTGTTGTATGCTTTGAGCTATAAATTCCATAACCTCTATTGGCATTTTTATATCCTTGCTTTTACATTTAGCTGATAAAATTGCAATTCTGGTTTCCAAGTCTGGAGCTTGAATATCTACAATCATACCTCCTTCAAATCTAGAGCGGATTCTTTCCTCTAGTGTATTTAGGGCCCTGGGAGGTCTATCACTGGATAGTACAATCTGTTTATTCAGCTCATATAAAGTGTTAAAAGTATGGAAAAACTCTTCTTGTGTGCTTTCCTTTCCAGCTAAAAACTGAATATCGTCAATCATCAAAACATCTACGTTTCTATATTTGTTTTTGAAGTCATTTGTTCTTTGTGAGCTAATGGATGCAATAAAATCATTAACGAATTTTTCTGATGGTATATAAAGAACCTTTTTCTTTGGTGATTGCTGTAATATTTCATTACCGATACCTTGGATTAAATGAGTTTTTCCCAGTCCCACCCCTCCATAAATAAAAAGAGGGTTATATTTTTTGCCAGGGGATTTTGCAACACCCAAACAAGCAGCGTGCGCAAGCTTATTGGAGTTTCCAACAATAAAGCTTTCAAAGGTGTATCTTGGATTTATAGAATAGTTTAATGGTTTTTCTTCTGGTAATTCCTGTTTTGTTTCGGTGTGAAGCTTGACTTCCTTTATTTCCATCGGAGATTTAACCTCGTATTCTATTTTTTCTACCCCACCTATAACATTTTTGAGGGCTTCCAATATATTGGCTTCGTACTTTTTCTTTAGCCAATCTTTTGTAAAAGTATTTGGTACAGCTATGGTTACTTTTTTTGTGTCATAATCTAAAACAGAGGTGTTTTTAAACCAAGTGGTAAAGTTAGCTTTACTTAAGGATAGTTCTAATTCTCCTAATACCGTTGCCCAAATTTGTTGTTTATCCATTTATGTACCCTATAAAAAATTTTAAGTGGCTTAACTTTCGCAGTATAAAAAGCATTCCACAGTGTCTCTTTATACTAACAAACTTATCCACACCTTTCAAGATATTCCTAAAACTGACTATATCTGTTACAATGTAAACATAAAATAATTTAAATTTAGGAAGAAAATGCCAAAAAAGACCTATCAGCCAAAAACAAGAAAAGCAAAGAAAGACCACGGTTTTAGAAAGCGAATGTCTACTACATCCGGTAGAAATGTTTTAAAAAGAAGAAGACAGAAAAAAAGAGTTAAGTTGTCGGCATAAGATGCTTTCTCAAGAAAACAGACTCAAAAAAGAAAAAGATTTTCAGAGGGTTTATAAGGGGGGTAAAATAAATAGTCCATTTTTTTCTTTAAGGTACCAGCACAGTAAATTAAAAAAGATTAGGGTAGGTGTTGTAGTCGGCCGTAAAGTTTCTGCTAAAAGTGTAGAAAGAAATCAGCTTAAAAGAAGAATCAGGGAACTTGTAAGAGAAATATTGCCGGATATTAAAAATAATTTAGATATTGTTCTAACTGCAAATCCTTCTAGTAAAGCATTAAATTTTCAGGACATGAGGCAGGAAATTGCAAATTTATTCAAAAGAGCAGGCTTAACCAATGGTTAAAAAGTTATTTGTAGGTGTAATAAAAATCTATCAAAGGATAATATCGCCGGATCATAGTTTTTTTTCGAGATTTTTCCCCAATGGCTATTGTCGTTTTGTGCCAAGTTGTTCCCAATATGCTATTGATGCTATTGATAAATACGGGGCTTTAAAAGGAAGTGTTTTAGGTTTTTATCGAATAAACAGGTGTAATCCATGGTCAAGAGGCGGATTTGACAAGATAGACAACGCAACATCAAAACATTTTTTTTACGGTCTAGCTTTAATCTTGCTTTACATTTTGACACTTTCTGTATTATTATTAGTTTTTGCTAATTTATATTAAACTTACAGAAGAATAAAAAAGAAAGGCAGTTTATACAAAATGAATGAGATTATGAAAAATTTAATATATGTACCTTTATATAATATTCTTATTTTCTTTTTTGCTTTTGCAAAAGATATGGGGGTTGCTGTAATTCTCTTGACACTTTTAGTGAGGGTTTTACTTATCAAGCAATCCACAAAAGCAGAAAAATCACGGCTGGCATTACAAAAACTACAGCCCGAGGTTGATAAGATCAGAGAAAAATACAAAGACGACAAAGAAAGGCAAACTAAAGAAATGCTTTCCTTATATAAACAAAAAGGTATAAGCCCATTTTCTTCTTGTCTCCCAACCTTGTTTCAGCTTCCTTTTTTAATAGGTTTGTTTGTTGTTTTCAAAAGCGGCTTAAAGAGTGGCTTCCCTTTATACGGGCCAATTAAATCTCTTCTGAATGGAACAGTTATAAATACAACAGCCTTCGGGTTTTTAGATTTAACAATAAATCCCAACGTTGGATATCTAATAATTTTACCAATTATTGCTGCAGTTACTCAGTTTGTACAATCTAAAATGATGATATCTAAAAATGCTTCGCCAGAACAAGCCAGCATGAATACCATGATGCTTATTTTCCCTGTATTAACGTTTTTCTTTACACTTACTCTTCCGTCCGCTTTATCAATCTATTGGGTTGTGACAACCTTGTTTGCAATTACCCAGCAGTATTTTATAGATAAACAGATAAACAAAGAGTCACAAATTAAATCACCCCAATCTTAAAAATAAAGGTTTTTAAAATGGATACCAAAGAAATAATCAAAAAAAGACTCGAAGATTTACTAGCATTATTGCAAATTGATGCAGACATATCCATCAAAGAAAATCAGCAAATTTTTTACGTAAATCTTTCAAAAACAGATGCTGCTCTATTAATAGGTTTTCAGGGTGAAAATTTACGGGCTTTACAGCATATTTTACGCTCTTTAATATTCAAAGATTTAAAAGGTGAAAATTTTCCTACTATAATACTAGACATCGAAGATTATAGAGGAAAAGAAGAAGATAAACTTAAAGAATTTGTCAAAAATATGGCAGAGATTGTTAAGCAAAATAATAGAGCAGAAGCATTAAAACCTATGTCATCTTATAAGAGAAGGCTTGTTCATATGGCTGTAAGCGAAGTTTCTGGTGTAGAGACTGAGAGTTATGGAGAAGAACCCGAAAGAGGCATAATTATAAAGCCTAAAACAGGAAAAGCCAGCGAATAAAATATCGAAAAAAATTATTTAGACTCAATTGTTATACCCTTTTATTAGGGTATAATTTTATTTAGGAGCTTAGTATGAAATTTACAGATACAATAACAGCTATTTCTACAGCATTTGGTAATGCGGGCATTGCCATTGTTAGGATAAGCGGCAACAAAAGCTTGCCCATCCTTAAAAAAATTTTTAAAGCAAAAGATGATAAAAACAAATTCGAAACCCACAAACTTATTTATGGCAAAATTTTAGATAAAAAAAGTGAAACTATAGACGAAGTCTTATCTGTTTATTTTAAAAAACCGAATACATATACAATGGAAGACATAATTGAAATCCAATGCCACGGGGGCTACATAACAGCTAATATTATTTTGAAAAGAATACTAGAAGAGGGTGTAAGAATGGCCAAGCCGGGAGAATTTACTGAAAGAGCTTTTTTGTCTGGGCGAATTGACTTAACACAAGCCGAAGCGGTTTTAGATATAATCCATGCTAAAACGGAAAAAGCCCAAAAAATTGCCGAGAATCAATTGCAGGGTAGTTTAAAGAAAAAAATTAAATCAATTCTTGATTATCTTTTAAATATATATACACAAATTTTAGCTAATATAGATTTTCCAGACGAAGACACACCTGAGATAACAAAAAAAGAAATTGAGAAAAAAATCACAAAACCGATTAAGGAAATTGAAGAAATCTTGTCAGGAGCAGCAACAGGCACTATTTATAAAGAAGGTTTAAAAGTTGCAATAGTGGGGTTGCCAAATGTTGGCAAGTCTTCGATTTTAAATTCGTTAGTAAAAGATGCTCGGGCAATAGTTACAGATATTCCTGGAACAACGCGGGATATATTAGAGGATCAAATAGAAATAAGAGGGCTACTTGTTAGATTATTTGATACCGCCGGTATTACAAGTACTGAAGACAAAATTGAGAAAGAAGGCATTAAAAGATCGCTTAAAGCGATAAAAAATGCTGATTTGTTGTTGTTTGTAATTGAAAATAATAATGATATTGAAAAATTTATGTCTCACTTAAAGCCAGAAGTTAAAGGTCAGTTTAAGAATAAGCAAATAATATTAATAAAAAACAAAATTGATCTTTATAAAAAGAAAACATCAATAAAAGATATTTTTGGAATGAAAATAATTAAGATTTGCGAATGTTCAGCAAAAACCGGCAAAGGGATAAGAGAAATAGAGAATACAATTTTTAATGAAATTCAAAAAAACGAAGCAGACGAAAGTATTCTTATTACAAATGTAAGACATCAAAAACTTTTAGATAAGTCTTTGAAAAATCTTAAAAAAGCTAAAGAGCTAGCAAGGGCGCAAGAACCGGAAGATAAAATATTAATAGAGTTTGATGAAGCTAATAAAGCTTTGGGTGAAATTATCGGAGAGATTACAACTGATGATATTTTAGATAAGATCTTCTCCATGTTTTGCATCGGTAAATAAAAATCAATAAAACATTTTCTAACATAGATAGTATTTCTTGTCAGCGCTTTCTTATTTATCTACAATTACTATATATAACCAATCTGTTACTGTGAGCAAAGACTTAAATACCATAGATAAACAAATAGAACTTATCCAAAAATCTACTAGAGTTACTTTTAAATCTAAAACTCTAGCCTGGTTTCACAATGACTTAAGACGAATATTCAAATTCTATTACCGCTGGCATCTTAAACCTTACTGCGGAAAAGTACATATAGGCGTACTTATCATCTATACT
>PFOW01000072.1 GCA_002792735.1 bacterium CG_4_10_14_0_2_um_filter_33_32 | reverse complement strand
CTCATGGAACACTTAATATGGTACAATACAAAGAGAATACACCAATCTTTGGGTAATATTTCACCCATTGATTATTTAATAAAAACTGTTCAGGAGTCTCAAATGTGCGTGACGCGTACACTTAATTGACAAATTCCCCCTAAGATTGTAATCTTTATGTGTAAGGTTTTTTGATTTTTTTAAGTTTTTACGGAGATCAAGGTGGTAATTGTTGATATGAAAATATTTTCCATTAATCCAAATTTACAAATGTTGAATCTAATTTACGGAATAAATAAAGCTGATAGAGCTAAAATCAGCTAATTTAGCATACTTTGATCTCCTCTCAAATAAGAAAGAGAGGAAAAAATGGGAACATCGTTACTGTTAGTAATCCTTATTCCAGCGTCTCTAGTCGCCGGTTATTTTATTAGAAGATTTCAGGCGCAGAAGCAAACTGAGAATGCTGAAGCTTTGGCGAAAAAAATGATCGAGGAATCAAAAGCAAAGTCCAAAGAAATTATCTTAGAAGCTAAAGACGAAGCTATGAAAACCAGGGAACAGGTTAAAGTAGAGGAAAAAGAACGTCGAGACAAGATTGGTCAAACTGAGGAAAGGTTAGCTAAAAGAGAAGAAGTAGTAGATAAAAAGATCGAGGATTTGGACAAGCGTCGAACAGACCTGCAGGATAAAGAAAGAGATATTGATAGGACTAAAAAAGATCTTTTCGAGCTAAGAAAAAAACAAGAAGACAAACTAGAAAAGATTGCTAAATTATCCAGAGAAGAAGCAAGAAAAGTTTTATTAGAACTTACCGAAAGAGAATTTAAAGATGATCTGCTTCGAAAAATAAAATCTTTAGAGGAATCTGCCAAAGAGGAAGCGGACAAAAAAGCTCAAGAAATAGTTGCTTTAGCAATTCAAAGATGCGCTGTAGACCTTACTGCAGAATTTACTGTTACAACCGTTAATTTGCCTAGCGATGAAATGAAGGGGCGAATCATTGGTCGTGAAGGTAGAAACATTCGTTCTTTAGAAGAAGCAACTGGTTGCGATATTATTGTTGATGATACCCCTGAAGCGGTAGTAATTTCTGGGTTTGATCCAGTGCGAAGACAAGTTGCAAGGGTTGCTCTTGAAAAACTTATGGGCGATGGCCGTATTCATCCCACAAAGATCGAAGAAGCAGTGGAAAAAGCCAAAAATGAAATTAATCAATCAATGAAAGAAGCAGGGGAGCAAGCAGTTTTTGAAGTTGGTATTGCTGGATTACCCCAAGATTTAACAAAAATTCTTGGAAGATTAAAGTTTCGAACCAGTTATGGTCAAAATGTTTTAAGGCACTCAGTGGAAGTTGCCCATTTAGCGGGATTATTAGCATCTGAAATTGGCGCTGATGTTAATGTTGCCAAGAAAGCAGGGCTATTACATGACATTGGGAAAGCTGTTGATCATGAAGTACAAGGTAATCATGCCATGATAAGTAGGGATATTGCCCGAAAATTTGGTTTATCAGAAGAAGTAATTCATGGGATTGAAGCTCATCACGAAGAAGTTGAACCTCACACGGTTGAAGCAATCATTGTTCATGTAGCTGATGCGATTTCAAGTTCAAGGCCAGGAGCAAGACGCGAAACATTGGATACTTACATAAAACGCTTAAAAGAGCTTGAGAATATAGCTAATGGATTTGAAGGTGTTGAAAAATCTTTTGCTATTCAGGCTGGTCGTGAAATAAGAATAGTCGTTAAACCGGAAGAAATTGATGATTTAAAGGCTGAAAAACTATCCCATCGAATAGCTAGAAAAATTGAAGAGGATTTGAAATATCCGGGCCAAATTAAGGTAAATGTGATTCGTGAAACACGAGCAGTAGATTTCGCAAAATAAAAAATCGTATAATAGATTAATCATATAATTAAAGATAATAAAATAATGAAAATATTAATTTTAGGTGAAATAATTGGCAGGCCGGGTAGGGCGAAAATCAAGGAAGTATTGCCTGATATTCTAAAGCAGTATAGTCCAGATTTTGTTATTGCTAATGGTGAGCATCTTGCTGCAGGTAAAGGTTTAACGGTTGAAAAAATGCAGGAAATGGAGGATTTGGGTATTAATTTTTTCACAACAGGAAATCACGTATTCGCCCATAAGGAAATTTGTCCTTTATTAGAAGATCCGAAAGCTCCAGTTGTAAGACCTGCAAACTATCCTCCTGGCGTACCGGGAAAAGAATATAAAACAGTTGTTGCTAAGGGTCAAAAAATTGCTGTTATCAATCTTATGGGGAGAACCTTCTTTAGATTAGAATTCGATGATCCATTTAGGAAAGTAGATGAGTTGCTTAAAGAAATAAAAACCAATTTTGTAATAGTTGATATTCATGCTGAAGCTACTTCTGAGAAAATTCTGATGGGTGACTATCTTGATGGTAGGGTAAGTATTGTTTTTGGTTCCCATACTCACGTTCCTACTTGCGATTATCAAATTCTAAAGAATGGCACATTTTATATTACGGATATCGGTATGCTTGGGCCTATTGATTCTGTTATTGGACTAAAAAAGGAAGTATCAAGAGAGAGAGTTTTAATGCAGATGCCCGCCAGATATGAAGTCGCGCCATACGGACCATCTTACTTCCATGCATTAATTGTTGACCTAAATAAAGAGGGTAGGGCCATAAATTTTGAAAAAATTGAAAAGATCGTATAATTTGTATATAATCTATTCAAGATAAAAAAGGAGTGTATATATGACAAAAGAGCAATTACTGGAAGTTGTTGCCAATAAGAGCAATTTGTCACAACAGGCAGTTAATAATCTTTTAAAAATTTTAGGTGAAGTTATTACTGAGTCATTAAGAAAGGGTGAGAAAGTGGCTGTTTCCGGCATAGGCGTTTTTGATGTAAACAATAGGGCGTCAAGAAGAGCAAGAAACCCTCAGACCGGGGAAATAATGAAGATACCTGCAATGAGAATTCCGTGCTTTAGGGCTGCTGTAGGTTTAAAAAAGGCCGTTAGAAAATAATTTTTGATAGCTAACAGCTGACAGTTGATAAAATTCTTTGTTTTTTTATGTCAATTGTCAATTGTCAGCTGTTTTTTAACGGGGAGTGGCGCAGCGGTAGCGCACCTGGTTTGGGACCAGGGGGTCGCAGGTTCAAATCCTGTCTCCCCGACCAATCAAGACATTTCAAA
>PFOW01000071.1 GCA_002792735.1 bacterium CG_4_10_14_0_2_um_filter_33_32 | reverse complement strand
TTGGAAACTCCTTAGTTATTTGCAGGAGTCTCAAATGTTTCGTAACTTATTCAATATCGAGAATACCCAAATTGCTTATTATAATATGGAATCAGGGTGGGAACTGGGTATTACTGAGGCAGGAAAGAGTATTGAACAGAAAGTAGTATATCAAACATCCGATACCTATTTTTTAATAGACAGATTTTTTAAAACTGCTGATATTTTAGAAGAGGTGTGGCTTAAAGGAAGGGGACTAAAAAATGGCATAAGGCGAGATTATGAAAGAAAAATGGCTGAATTTTGGAAAGTTCATCAGCAAGCGGGGAAAGATTTCGGACGAGATTCGGATATTGCCATAGATTCTAACGGATATCCCCATATAAGTTACATTAATTTTACTGATTGGGATTTATGGTATGCAAAATGGGATGGAACCAATTGGATAACAGAGCCGGTAGATGTTGGCGCAATTGAAGTGGGTCAGTGGTCGGAAATTGTTTTATTAGACGGCTTGCCGCATATCTTTTATTGTGATAGATCGAATTTTAATTTAAAACATGCTTGGAAAAATACTGCCAACGGTTCATGGAATATTGAGAGTGTTAAAACGGCAGCAGGTCTTAGCGATGTTGATTGCATTCATCAATCTGTAGTCAAGGATGGTTTAGGAAGAGTTCATATTATTTATGGTGCTTGGCCCGGGGTTAGATACCTGGTTTACGATAAAAATAACGGGTATATTACTAAGACTTATCTTGAAACCAGTAATTATATTTATCATACCGACATTACATTAGACTCTAACAATTATCCGCATATTTCTTACTTCGATTGGACAGCAATGCAATACCGCTATAAGAAATGGGATGGCGCTCAATGGCTCGGAGCCTCAACTATTGATAATGAGAGCATTCAAAACTGGCAAGAATATACAAATTTAGTTCTTGATACATCACAAAATCCTCCCATTCCTCATGTGGCTTATTCTTTCAATAATAATCCAAATAATGTTATCAAATATGCCAAATATAACGGGTCAACCTGGGATATAGAAACTGTGGAAACGAATTATTATCAGGATTGGTCTAACGATGCAATGGTTTGGTATAAAAATAAACCTTGGATAATCTATACAAAAAATGACTCTTTAAGCTTAATATTGAAGAGGAAATCTATTTATGGATGGGAGGAATTAAAGTTAGACAAAAGTTCTAGCGAAAAAAAAACCGGCTGGACCCCGGCAATTTTTGAGGATGTGCTTAAAAACGTTCATATCAGCTATTTCGGTAATGCCGATACAAGTTTAAAATACGCTAAGTTAGAACCTTGGTGGCTTTATTGATTTATTTTTTAGAGGAGCGTAATTTTTTATAAGAGCAATAACACTTTTATTTAAGGTTATTTTTTTGTATAATTTAAAAAAGAGCTTAAATCTTTTTATCCAGCACTAAGATTAAAAATTAGTGACTATCTAAATATTTTCAAAAATTAGTGAAATTAGTGCCGGATTTATTTTAAGAGGAAAAAAATGACTAAACAAAAATCAGCTGCACAAGAATATAGAGCCGAAAGCATCCAGGTTTTAACCGGATTAGAACCAGTTCGTAAAAGACCCGGGATGTATATTGGTTCAACCGGCGTTACAGGTCTCCATCATTTAGTATGGGAGGTTATTGATAATGCTGTTGACGAAGCGATGGCGGGTTTTGCTGATGATATTCAAATAGAAATTTTAGAAGACAATAAAATAAGGGTAACTGATAATGGTCGTGGAATTCCTGTAGAAAAGCATCCCCAAACTAAAAAATCTACCCTTGAGACAGTTTTAACCATTCTTCATGCCGGAGGTAAATTCGGCGGCGGCGGATATAAAGTTTCAGGGGGTTTGCATGGAGTTGGAGTTTCGGTTGTTAATGCTTTATCAGAATGGACTGAAGCTAGAGTAATGCGTGATGGGAAGATTTATGCCCAGCAATACAAAAGAGGAGTTCCTCAAGGGGACGTTAAGCCGGTTGGAAAATCAAGCCATACAGGAACCACGATTAGCTTTAAGCCTGACCCAGATGTTTTTGAAACAACTACATTTAACTTAGATACAATACTTGATTATGCCAGACAGCAAGCGTACTTAACTAAGGGAATTACCGTTAAAGTTAAAGATTATCGTAGTAATGCAACTTATGGGTTTCACTTTGAGGGCGGAATACAATCTTACATAAAACATCTTAATAAAAACCGAACTTTGGTTAATGAATCGATATTTTATATTGATAAAGAACTTAATGATATTACTTGCGAGATAGCGCTTCAATATACAGACCGTTTTAATGAAAATATTTATACTTATGCGAATAATATTCATACAATAGAAGGCGGAATGCATTTGACTGGGTTTAGAGCATCGCTAACCAGAGTTTTGAATGATTATGCCAGAAAATTTGGATATTTAAAAAATAGCGATCCAACTTTACAGGGAGAAGATACGCGCGAAGGTTTAACGGCTATTATTTCTGTTAAGCTAAAAAACCCTCAATTTGAGGGGCAGACTAAGGCAAAATTAGGAAATCCGGAAGTAAGAACAGTAGTAGAATCTATTATGGGTGAAGGATTTGTGCAGTTTTTGGAAGAACATCCAGATGATGCCAAGAAAATAATGGAAAAAGTATTTTTGGCCGCTAAAGCTAGGATGGCTGCTCGTGCCGCAAGAGACAGCGTTATTAGAAAAGGTATTTTAGAAGGAATTACATTGCCGGGAAAGCTTGCTGATTGCTCAGAAAAGAATCCTGATAGATCTGAATTATTTATTGTTGAAGGAGATTCTGCTGGTGGCTGTTTTTCGGGCGACACAAAAATTGCTCTTACAGATGGTAGAAATATTACATTCAAAGAGTTAGTTAATGAATATAGAAAAGGAAAGAAAAGCTATTGCTATACGATTCAAAAAGATGGCAATATTGGAATTGCATTAATAGAAAATCCAAGAAAAACAAAAATAGCTGCTAAGGCTATTAAAATTATTCTAGATAATGGAGAGGAAATAATTTGCACTCCTGATCATAAGTTTATGTTAAGGAGCGGTATTTACAAAAAAGCTTTTGATTTAAAGTCCGATGATTCTTTAATGCCATTGTATCGAAAACATTCTGAAATTGGCGGGAGAATAACAATTGATGGTTATGAAATGGTTCTTAATTCTAAAGACATGAAGTGGATTTTCACCCATCTTTTAGCTGATAAGTACAATTTGGATAGTGGGGCATATATAGAGAGCGAAGGATTTCATAAGCATCACATCGATTTTAATAAGCTAAATAATAATCCCGATAATATAATAAGGATGGCAAAGGACGAACATTTAAAATATCACAGAGAACTTGCTCATCTCACATTACATACAGAAGAAACAAAGGAAAAATGCAGGAAAATACATCAGACGCCAGAGTTTAGAGAAAGGATTAGAAAAGTTTTTTCATCTTTAGGGATGAAAAAAATGTTAAGCGAACGAGCTAAAAAACAGTGGGGAAATCAACAATACAAAGAATATATGGTGAAAAAGTTTTTGGAGTTCTATCATAATAATTCCGAATATCGAGAAAAAAATAATAAGCTTCTTAATAAGTTACAAAAGCTATATTGGGGTGATGATTCTAATAGAAAAAAACAGTCAGAACGAATTAGGGAATATTTTGAGAGTAATCCGGATAAAAAAGGATATCTTTCTACTATAGCTAAAGAACAATGGAATGACCGAGATTTAAGAAAATGGCGATCAGGGATGACAAAGAAACAGTGGACAGATGAATTCAGAGAGAAAAGAAAAAAAGCGTATGATCAAACTTATTTAAGAAAAGCCTTGGAAGTGCTTTCTATGATTTATAAAGATAGTCAAAAAATTAATAAAGAAGCGTATAATAATATTAGAAAGCAAAGAGGCGACCGAAGCATTATAAGTATTGATACAATTTGTTACAGATTTTTTGGTGGTGACAAGAATAAACTAGAAAAAGCGGTTGTAAATTATAATCATAAAGTCAAAGCGGTTATTCCTATGAAGACAAAGATGGATGTTTATGATTTAGAAGTGTCGCAAACTCATAATTTTGCATTGGCAAGTGGCGTTTTTGTTCATAATAGTGCTAAGCAAGGTCGCAACAGGAACTTTCAGGCAATTTTGCCTCTTCGCGGGAAGATATTGAATGTTGAAAAAGCAAGATTGGATAGAATGCTTGCCTCCAACGAAGTAAAGGCTCTGATAATCGCTTTGGGGACGGCAATCGGTGATCAAATGGATATAAGCAAATTAAGATACGGAAGAATTATTATCATGACTGATGCTGATGTGGATGGAGCTCATATTAGGACATTACTTTTAACCTTATTTTATAGATACTTTGAAGAATTGATTACAAAGGGTCATTTATATATTGCCCAACCCCCGCTTTATAAAATCCAAAAAGGTAAAGAGGCTCATTATGCTTATACTGATGCAGATAAGGAAGAAATCCTTTCGAATTTTGGTGTAAGTAAAGTAGAGGAAGATATTAAAGTTGAAGAAGCTGAAGAAGGCGAGAAAGAAGAGAGAGCAATAGAAGAAAACAGGCCTGATGGCGAACAAGAAGAAGGTAAAGAAAAAGAAGAAACAAAAGTAAAAGGTGTAATGATTCAACGATATAAAGGTTTAGGAGAAATGAATCCGGAACAGTTATGGGAAACAACCATGGATCAGGAGAATAGAGTTTTGTATCAAGTAAACGTTGAAGACGCTGAAAAAGCTAATGAA
>PFOW01000070.1 GCA_002792735.1 bacterium CG_4_10_14_0_2_um_filter_33_32 | reverse complement strand
CAAGGCTTTGATATGCATATTGGAAACTCCTTAGTTATTTGCAGGAGTCTCAAATGTTTCGTAACTTATTCAGGCTCTATCTGTCTTTCTTATTCATAATTTCCTGGATCTTAAAAACACTTTTACCGGAAACATGCGCCTTGCTTTTCTTTCTTTTTTGTTTCTTATTTGCTTTATGCTCTATATCTTTTTGTACTTCATTAAAATCATTTTCCATATATTTTTAAAATAGCTTTAGCTAATTTTTCCTTATCGTGTCTTACTAGATTTTTAGAATTTGATGTTTTTCGAAAATGATTGGATATAAAATCCGCTTTTACCACTTTAAACTTTTTATTTTTTAAATGCTGAATTTCCCCTATTTTAACAGGCTCTTCGCCTTCTTTTTTATACTCTAAAAGAACTTTTGTTGGCGGTTTTCTTATGTTAAACAAAACAAAATCTATTAACGATCGTCCTAAATATTTTTCTAATTCATCAACATAATCTTCAAGAAAAAAATCTTTCTCTCTTGCTATACTCATTAAATTACAAACATAAATTATTTTAGCTTTAGTATTTTTAAGAGCGCTTGAAAAACCGAAAACTAAAAAATTAGGGATAAGGCTTCCATGTAATGTACCTGGAGCAATTACCACCAAATCAGCTTCTTTCAGCGAATCTTTAACATCTGGGTTGATTTTTACTTTGGGCTTAAGGAATACCTGCTTAATTTTTTGATTTGAAAAATCATATGAATCCAAATACTTTTCGCCTTCAAGTATTTTGCCGTTATCAATCTTTATAAATAACCTAGTATTTTCCAGTGTTACAGGAAGAACTTTCCCCCTAGTTGCTAAGATATTGGAAGCCTCTATAACAGCATTACGGAAACTTCCGGTAACTTTTTCCAAAGAAATAAGAAAAAGGTTCCCAAAGCTATGTCCTTTTAATGACCCTGTCCTGAATCGGAAATTAAATAATTTCCTCATTACATTACTCGACTTTGATAATGCAACAAGACATTGCCTAACGTCACCTGGCGGTAAAACGCCCAGCTCATCCCTTAATATTCCAGTTGAACCGCCATCGTCTACCATAGAAACAACGGCCGTCAAATCACAATTTAACTTTTTTAAACCAGACAATACAGCAAATGAGCCAGTGCCTCCTCCTATAACAACAATTTTGGGTCTCTTCATATTTTTTATTATAACAAAAAGTCTCTCGTTAAACAATTAGTAAAAATTTTAAAGGGTATAAAAAAAACTGCCCTTCAGGGCAGTTTTTTAACCTTGCTTAGGTCTTGCTTCGTTTACAATAAGCTTTCTTCCGTCGTTTTCTTTACCGTTTAATTCCGTAATAGCCTTTTGAGCTTCATCATCAGATGACATTTCAACAAAACCAAATCCTCTGGATCTTCCAGAAAACTTGTCTGTAACAATGTTCGCTGATTCCACATTTCCGTAACCAGCAAACATTTCTGTCAGCTGTTCCTCGCTAGTAGAATAAGGAAGATTACCAACAAATAATTTCTTCGCCACTCCTTTTTCCTTTCTCTTAAGAAAATAAAAAAACGTTTTTAAGAACACATCGTCCTTTAGATTCTTAAACAATTATTAAATTTGCAAATTTGAATTTCCTTAGTGTTCATCAGAAATTATCTAATATCAATATACACTATTTAGTTAAAAATAAAAGTATTTTTATATAAAATATACGGTGCTAAATTTATATTTATAAGTTCAATTAATCTACTTTAAACCCTATTTCTCTCTTTGGTTCCTCTGCCTCTTCAATCTTACCGAATTTTTCCTCGTATTGCTTAACATTATCCTGCAAAGCCCTTAGAATTCTTTTAGTGTGTCCTGGACTAGTTATGATTCTGGATGTCAAAATCCCTTGCGGAGGAAAAATATTTAAAAAATCTAAAACAAATTCCTCTTTAGCATGAGCTATGTACATCACATTGGCATAATTTCCTTTTAAAATTTTATCATCCACTTTAACTTTGATCTCTTGTTGTTGATCCATTTGATACCTCTTATTAACTTATTTAATTATATAAACTTTAAAGAAATAAACTATATATATTTTAACAGCTACTCACCTATGTTTTAAGTTTAGCTAAATTGAATTAATCTTTCTTAACATAGAATTTGCTGGATAATTCTTATTCAATCTTATTTTTATAAATTCCTGAGGTGGCCTTGGATTAACAACTACTAATCTTTCTCCAGATATATCAATAATTTCCTCTACTTTATCATTATAAAAGCCGTCGGGTGTTAATACTTCTACATTATCTTGAACTTTGATTTGGTTTCTTGCTATAAGTTTATGCCATTGAACTTTATTTTGTGTCAATACCCCAAGAAATTTATAATTTTCTATTGGATGCCTATCTTTGTAAATCTCTCCATCCTTAGCATCGTTAAAAAGAAAACCTGTCGTATAATCCCGATGAGCAATCTTTTCTGTTTCCCGTAAAACATCTGGTAAAATTTTCTTGAATTTACCGTCATAAAAAGCATTTACTGCTTTTCGATATGCACCGGTAATAGTAGAAAGATAATATTCACTTTTATTACGACCTTCAACCTTTAATCCAACAACACCAGCATTAGCAATATCGGGTAAGTATTTAATTAATCTCAAGTCTTTTGAGTTCATTATATAAGTGCCTTCTTTGTCTTCGGAGATTTCAAAATATTCCCCTGGTCTTTTTTCTTCCTCGAGAAAAAATTTTTGATTTTTAATTTTGTATTGCCAGCGACACGGCTGGGCGCAATTACCCTGATTCGCTTCCCTACCTGTCATCGTTGCAGATAATAGACATCTACCAGAATAAGAAATACACATTGCTCCATGCACAAAAATTTCCAATTCTATGTCAGGCACTTTGATTCTTATTTCTTGAATTTCTTTCAATGTTAATTCTCTAGCTAGAACAATCCTTTTTATACCCTGTTCTTTCCAAAATTTAACTGATTGCCAATTTGTTGTATTGGCTTGAGTGCTTAAATGAATAGGAATTAAAGAATTTTTCTTAATAAAATTTATTATACCTGGATCTGAAACAATAAATGCATCAGGTTTAAATTTAGAGATTTTTTTAATATCAGATTCAAGGGTTTTTAAATTATAATTTCGTGCGAAAATATTAAAAGTTATATAGAACTTCTTGCCCAAACAATGAGCAAGGTCTATTGCTTTCTTAAGAGTTACCAAATTAAAATCTACTTCTGCTTTTCTAAGAGAATATTTTGCCAATCCGCCATAACAAGCATCCGCCCCATAGTTAAAAGCAAATCGTGCTTTATTTAAATCACCGGCAGGTAAAACTAATTCTAATTTCCTTGGTTTTGATCTAGTCATATATCTATTCTACCAAAAGTAACAATATAAAAAAGAAACAATATTTGCTTGTGTTCAAAAATTTTGATATCTTACAATAATGCTCTTTTACAAAAGGATGTGAGAAAATTGCTTGCAGGAAATATACTCAGCAATCTTGATAATAAGCTTAAGAATAGAATAAAAATCGGATTACTGTTGGGGCTTACCTTAATAGCAACGCTAATATGGAAATGGGTTTTTTATTCAACTATTATCGTGGCTTTTTTGTACAGCATGTATGAAATAAATTCGAAAGTTAAAGAAAAAAATAATAGTAATATTCATTATCTCTTGATAATTCCACCGCTAGCCTATCTTTTATTAGGGATTATTGCCGCCTCCACTTTAAGAATATATTTTATAGAAGAATTTATGTATGCGGTTTTTGCGACAGTTATAAATGATGTTTTTGCTTTTTTCGGTGGCAAGAAATTCGGTAAAAATAAACTTGCGCCAATTATCAGTCCTAATAAAACACAGGAAGGTGCTTTAACTGGCATAATTGGAGTTACTATATTCACAATAATATATGGAGTTATCTTTTTCCCACAATACAGAACAATTACAGGAATTATCATAGAGCTAACTTTACTAGGACTCTTCACAGCTTCCGCAGGTATATGCGGAGATTTATTAGAATCATGGTACAAAAGAAAAATAGGAGTAAAAGATCTTGGATGGATTTTAGGAGAACATGGCGGTATTATTGATCGTATTGACAGTCATATATTAGCTCTTACATTCTTAACTTTATACTTCCACATATTAAATTTAATAACAATACCTTAGCGAACAAATGTTCGCTCTTTTTTTATTCAAAAGAAAAAGCGCAGTTTGCGCTAGTTGGATTGTGTTTTATTAAATTTATAGTACTTCAGTGTACCGCCAATCACTGTATTATTTTTTTCTCTTACGGAGAAAGCGGTAAATATTGAGCTTTTTCTATTAATATATTTACATCCATATTCACAGATATCACCTCTCCTATATTCAATCTTCAAAAAAACAAAATTCGATACTTCTATCGTAGTTACTATTAGGAACGACTTAAACAAAGATATCTAGGAGATCGTATGCGGCTTAATATTTCTGATAGGTCTCCAGATTCTTGGTTCTTCGCTAACTTATAAAGTTCTTTATTGATTCCAAGACTCAAATGAAAATTATGAACGAGAGAATATATACTATCACTTCTCCCTTTTTGAGCATAATAGTATGCCGCCCGTATAATCTTATCTTCTGAAATTCTTATTTCCAGATTATTCCTGGTCACTATTTCAATCGCCGTTCCATAATAACCAATATCAAGCAGCTGCTTCACTATCAAACCTAAGTTTTCTTTTTTTGCATCTTGAAAATCAATGGGTAATTGACCTACCTGTTTGTGCACTTTATAACAGTTGATTAAATCAATTATAAGCTGTTCAGATAATGTCTCTTTTTTTGCTTTTTCTATAACCATTTTTTTCGCTTCTTCTATTTTCTGCTGTTCGGCAGTTGCACAGTTCTCAATAACCCGATACATAATACTACCTTCTTTCTTTTTAAAGAACACATTTGCACAATCTGCAACAACCAGTTTAGTATAATATAATAACAAAAAAACCGCTTGTTTGACAAGCGGTTTTTAAAATAAGAAATTTTAAACTATTTTAGTTCTACAGTTGCGCCAGCAGCTTCTAGTTTTTTCTTAGCTTCTTCTGCATCAGCCTTTGGAATATCTTTCTTAATTTCTTTTGGAGGATTATCAGCTAAATCTTTCGCTTCTTTTAAGCCTAACTCTGAATTAATTTCTCTTACGGTCTTAATAACATTTATTTTCTGGTCCCCTGATGCTACAAGTACAACTGTGTAATTAGCTTTTTCTTCAGCTGCTGGGGCTGCACCTGCTGCGGCACCAGGAACTGCAGCGACCGCTACTGGAGCTGCTGCAGATACTCCAAATCTTTCTTCTAATTCCTTAACAAGATCTGCAAGCTCTAAAGCGCTTAAAGATTCAATTTGAGAAATTAATTCTTTAAATTTTCCAGATGGCGAGGCTTTTTTTTCTTTCTTTTCTTCTCTAACTTCTTCTACTTTTTCCTCTTTTGTTTCTTCTTGTTTTTGTTCTTCTGCCATATTTACCTCCTGAGGCTCCGGAATATATATTTTTTGCCGGAGCCGAAGCCCGCCAAAAACTGTAAGTGAGAGCGGGCAATCGACTAATTATTTTTATTATTAATTATTTATACTTTTTCGACCTTCTCCTTATATTGATTTAACACAAAAACTAATCCTCTTAAATTGCCTTGTATCACTGATAGCAACCCCCTTAAAGGCGAAGAAAGACTTCCGACAATCTTTGCGTATAATTCTTCTCTGCTTGGCAAATTTGCTAATTGAAGAATTTTTTCTCTACTAACGTAATTGCCTTCAATAATTCCACCGATAATTTGAAGATTTTCATTACTATCAGAAAACTCTTTTAGAACCTTTGGCGTATCTACTTCATCCCCATAACCAAAAGCAATAGCAATGGGCTGATTAAAAGCGTTTTCATCAACTGATATACCGGCATTTTTAGCCGCTATCTTAAAAAGAGTGTTCTTTGCAATCTTATAATCAATACCCTTCTCCCTAGCTTTTTTTCTAAGATCGGTAATATCCGCTACGCTTAATCCGCTATAGTCAGTTAAAACTTCTACCCTACCTTTTTTAAATTTATCGGTAAGATCTGAAACTATTTTCTCCTTTTTCTCTTTTGTTATTGGCATTTAATTTTCCTTTCTTATAAAAAATCTCGGATTTAACCGAGGATAATAACAATAAAAATAAGAATTTGTTACTGCCCTCGGTAGCAAATTAAGTCCTTCGTGGACAGCTACTTTCTTCGGAACAAATATAATCTTATACAAACTTCTTAAAACTGTCAAGCATAAAAAAAGAGTCAATTGACTCTTGTGGTGTTTATATTTAGAATATTCGCTTTGTTATACTGTATTGTTAAATTACGTCTAGCGGCTCAAGCCAAAATGGGTCTGAAGAATCTGCATCATAATTATCGGGAGGATTATAAGAATTGTTATTTGTGCTTGTGGTTTGATTGTCTTCTTTTTCATTTTCATAACTTAATAAATCATCTGGTATTAATTCTTCCGGGATACACATATAATATCGCCTCCTTATTTCAAAAATCATCATCAAAGATGAGAATAATAGTTTATATAATTATCATTTTTCAGTCAAATTATTTTTTAGGAGACATTTTCTCATTGGCAATCATAATAGCAATTATAATACTTAGTATTGCAAATATTTGGACAATTGAAAAAAACGGTTTTAGAATAAAATCTAGAATACTACGTCCTTGAGGGGTTTTATCAAGAATTTCGATAATAATAAATATTACGATCATATAAACAATACCAGTAATACAAGCATATGGCGCTACATTTATGCTATACTGCATTCTTTTCCTAAAATCCATAGATACCTCCTTTAAATTTTATATGATTTTCTATGCAAGTCCGTAAGGCCGTGTTTTTTTATAGCTTCCTGATGTTGTCTGGTGCCATAACCTTTGTTGTTCTCAAAATTATAGCTTGGATGTTTTTTATGCAGTATATTTAAAAGTCGATCTCTTTTAACTTTTGCTATTATTGATGCTGATGCAATAGAAACTGATTTTGAATCTCCTTTTACTATAGTTTTTACTTCAATATCGGAAGTTAAATAATTCCATTTTCCGTCCAATAAAACTATTTCAGGAATAATTTTTAAATTTGACAAGCACCTTTCTGCGGCTAATTTGATACCCTTACTTAAACCCAAGATATCTATTTCTTTGGCGGATACTTCTCCAAAAGAATAATCAATGGAAAAATCCAAAATTGCGGAAAATAATTCTTCTCTTTTTTGAAAACTTAACTCTTTGGAGTCTCTAACTCCATACTTTCGTTGATTTTTACCAAGAATAATGGCACCAATAACTAAAGGACCAGCCCATGCCCCTCTACCGACTTCATCCATACCGCAAATAGCTTGGTAGCCTTTATTATATAGTTCTTTTTCTATCTTTAAATTTGGAATCATTAAAAACAAAAAAGGCAAAAGGTTATTCTTTTGCCTTCTCTCTATCATTCTCTTTTTGTTCTTCTTTTGGCTTTTCTTGTTTTTCTGGCTCTTTGGTTTCTTCTTGAGGAATCTTCTCTTTTTTCTCTTCTAGTTTTTTCTTTTCTTCCTCTTGCTGTATAGCCTCTTCAACAGATTCTTCTTTTTGTTTCGCTACTTCTTGCTCTTGTTTATCATCTACAACTAATACAGACTCTATGGGATCAACTTTTCTATCCTTAAGCTTTTTGGCCATTTGCCTAATATTTCTAAGATATGATAAATCTCCTCTTTTAACATGTGATCTCTTCTTAATCTGAATTTTTGTTAGAAGGGGTGAATGTATAGAAAATTTTCTTTCAACGCCAATCCCTTGGCTAATCTTTCTAACAATAAAAGAGGCTCCTGGTTCTAACCCGTGACTTCTTTTGATTACCACACCTTCAAATGCTTGTTCTCTTTCTTTATTTCCTTCTTTAATCTTCTGATAAACACGAATAATATCACCTGGTCTTATGTCAGGCATTTTACTATTTTCTTTTAATATGATTTTACTCATCTTTATAATTCCTTTCGCTTTGCCATAATAGCAATATCAAAAGGTTAGCAAAAAATTAACGTTTGGTCAACTATTTTAGTGACCTTTACTAACTTTTTATCTCTACTTGATTGCCGGTTATTTTTTGAAGCTCTATTTGTACTTTTTCAAGATTAACACTAAAAGGCAACTTAATTTTTTTTGAATTGCCATTGTTTTTTAAATCAAGAATAACCTCATCTTCTCCGCGATTACTATCTAACATGACCTTAATTTTAGCAAAAACCTCTTTTTGATCTTCATCTTTTATCTCTACTGAAACAATCTTTAATAATCTTTCCACTAAATTTATATCGGCTTCACTCAACTCTTTTGCCCTATCGGCAATAATTTTTAAATCACCTTCTTTGTTCTCTGATATCTTTCCTTTTATCAAAATCACTTTATCTTCCTGCCAAACGCCAGAATCCTCCTGAAGTATCTTAGGAAAAACAAGAATTTCTATACGACCAGATAAATCTTCTAAAGAAGCAAAAACCATCATTTCTTTGTTTCTTGTAAATACCCTCTGAATTTTAGTTATAATCCCGCCAATTATTACTCGTTCATTTAAAAAATCTTTTGTTATCGAGCTAACTGGGGTAGTTTTTTTCTCTAGATATTCCTTGAAATCTCTTAAAGGGTGCTCGGAAATATACATCCCTAAGAGTTCTTTCTCCCATGCCATCCTTTGTTTTTTATCCACATTAATACCTTCTTTTAAAACAAGTGTTTCTTTTGTTTCATTTGCACCAAACATTGAAAACATATCTGTCTGGCCGCTTATGCTGTCTTTTTTTGTCTTAGAACCGAGGTTTAATAACAATTCTATGTTGCCTAAAAGTTTTCCCCGATCCTCTAATGCATCAAAGCTACCTGATCTTATTAAACTTTCTATAACTTTCTTATTGATCGCCTGGGGATCAATTCTTCTTATAAAATCTTCAATTGATTTATATGGACCGTCTTTTTTTCGTTTTTTAACTATAGACTCAATTGGTCCGTCTCCTACATTTTTTACCGCAGATAAGCCAAATCTTATATTATTAGTCTGGGGCACAACCGCAAAACCTGCAAAACTTTCGTTAACATCCGGCGGCAAAATTTTAATACCCATCCTTTCACATTCTGTTACTTCAATTGCCACTCTATCGATATTGTGTTGATCAGAAGTCAAAAGTGCTGCCATAAAACAATTGGGAAAATGAGCTTTTAAATATGCTGTTTGGTAAGCAATCAATGCATAACAAGCAGCATGAGATTTATTAAATCCGTATTGGGCAAAATCTTCCATCATTGCAAATATTTTTTCAGCTAAATCCTTTTTAATCCCATTATTGATAGATCCATCTATAAATAATTTTTTCTGTTTAATCATCAACGATTTTATTTTTTTGCCCATTGCTTTACGCAAAGTATCTGCCTGAGGTCCTGAAAAACCAGCTATATCCTTTGCAATTTGCATCACTTGTTCCTGATATACCGGAATTCCATAAGTCTCCTTAAGGGCATTCTCTAGTTTTGGATGTAAATAAGTAACATTCGCTTTACCGTGTTTTCTCTTAATAAAATCATCTATCCACTGCATTGGACCAGGTCTATATAAAGCCACGATAGCGATAATATCTTCAAAAATGGTTGGTTTAAGCTCTCTCAGTATTCTTTTCATTCCTTCACTTTCTAGCTGAAAAACTCCGGTTGTTTCCCCTCTGCTCAAAAGCTTGAATGTTTTTTTATCATCTAAGGGAATTTTTTCTATATCAATATTTACTTTTTCTACTGCCTCAATAACTTCAATCGCATTTCCTATAACTGTAAGGTTGGATAAACCAAGGAAGTCCATTTTTAAAAGACCGAGCGACTCCAGTTCATCCATTTGAAATTGAGTCACTATGGAAGTATTGCCTTTAACTGCTTTTTGCAGCGGTGCATAAGATACCAATGGTTCTGGTGAAATCACAACGCCTGCGGCATGAGTTGACGCATGTCGCACTACTCCTTCTAATCTCATGGCATAATCGTAAAGTTTTTTTATATTGGGATCATTGATATATAAGCCTTTTAACTCGGGTGACATATCCAATGCTTCTATTAAGTGAGCACCAAAAGGTATAAGTTTTGCTATCCTATCAACTTCGCTATAGCTTACTCCCATAGCTCGTCCTACATCTCTAACAGATGCCCTAGCTGCCATTGTTCCAAAGGTTATAATCTGAGCAACACGATCAGACCCATATTTATTGATAACATAATCGATAACTTCACCTCTCCTGTCGTCTGCAAAATCCATATCGATATCAGGCATAGAAATTCTTTCTGCGTTTAAAAACCTTTCAAACAAAAGATTAAATTTTAGAGGATTAAGATCTGTAATGTTTAAAACATAAGAAACAATACTGCCGGCAGCAGACCCCCTGCCTGGACCAACAAGAATTCCAGATTCTTTTGCATAGTTAACGAAATCAGCGACAATTAAAAAGTATGACTCAAACCCCATTTTCTCAATCACACTCAATTCATAATTCAATCTATCTTTAATCTCTTTTGGAACTTTACCTGATTGATCTTTATATCTTTTTTCCAATCCTTCATTACATAACTTTTGCAAATAATTTTTTGGGGTCTCGCCTTCTGGAACTGTAAAATTTGGTAAAAGATTTTGACCAAGTTCTAATTCAACATTACACTGATCTGCAATTTTAATACTATTTTCAATTGCTTCAGGACAATCTTTAAAAGCTTCTATCATTTCGTCTGGCGGCAACAACGAAAGATCAGAATCAATTTTTAGTCTATCCTCATCTTCTAGGGTTTTGCCGGTTTGCACACATAAAAGAATATCGTGCGCTTCTCTGTCGTCTTTATTAATATAATGAACATCCTTGGTAGCAACTAAGGACGTATTGGTTTTTTTTGCCAAGTCAATCAAGTTTTTATTGGCAATAGCCTGATCTTCTATTCCATGTTGATGCTGTATTTCTAAATAAAAATCATTACCAAAAATATCTTTGTAATCTTTTATGGCATTTAATGCTTTAGCAGTGTTACCGGATAAAGCATATCTTGCCACTTCGCCGCTAAGACATCCCGATAAAGCTATGATACCTTCATTGTGCTCTTTAAGCAGCGCCTTATCTATTCTGGGAGTATAATAATACCCTTCAAGATGAGCAATGGTTGTAAGCTTTAGAAGATTTAGATAACCTTCCTTATTTTTAGCAAGTAAAGTCAGATGAAAGGCATCTGTATCCAATTTAGGAACTTTAGAGGTATGACTACGCTGAGCAATATAAGATTCCATTCCCAAAATAGGCTTTATATTTCTAAGTTTTGCTTCTTGGTAAAATTCTAAAACACCGTACATTACACCATGATCTGTAATAGCGATAGAATCCATGCCTAGCTCTTTAACGCGATCTAGAAGATTAGGAATCTTACCCATCCCGTCCAATAAACTGTAGTGAGTGTGAACATGAAGGTGAACAAATTGTTTCATAAATCAAACTCTTTGGTTTGCTTTTTCCGCTTCTCGAAATATAGAATACTTAAAGTAATTATTGTTACGATTGCTATAATAACTAAAATTAGTACTAAAACACGGATAACCATAAAGTGCGTAAAATCGACAATGCCTTTAGTAATACTCTGCCCTAATTTTGAATCAGCTAAAAAAAGAATAATAAATATTGAAACAATAGTATAAATAAAAATATTTTTAATAAGACCGCTTTTTGATGGAATATAATAAGTAACCAGCGCTAATATTCTCTCAAAAAAATTAAGCTTAGCTTCCGGATTGCCTTCAATATCTATAAACGCTTGATGATAAAATTTAACCGCTTCTTCAACTTCTATTGAATTTAAATTATAAGAAAGTTCATTTAAAACCAGACTTCTATGCTCTCTGGCCTTTTTAAAATTTTTAATATTAGAAAATTTTGATTTGGCTGAATTGATCCTCTCTATAATATCTTTACCGGGATATCCAGCCTTGATCAGCGCATTATCAATTAATTTGTCTGCCTCAATTAAGGCCATTTTATAACCTGAGGTCGTTTTTTCGGCTAGACAATCTTCGACTATCTGCCAATTTATTACTTCTGTAACTTTAAAATCCTTACTCATCGAATATAGTTTAACATTTACTAGCATGGAAATCAAAGCTTGCTTTGAATTAATTTACTTTTTGTGCGATCGAAAAAATAAGCGATATTCTAGATCAGATATATAATCAAACATATAAAAAATGAATGCATAGAATATAATTGTAGAGAAAACAGATGCTTCTATAACTGAATTACCTTGATATAAAAATGCAAGATCTACATAAGAAAAGGTGTCAAAAAAAGGAACTAATAGCATATCTGTTACACGATAAAGAAATGGGAACCCTAAATTTAAAATTTGGAAAAAGTAGCGCAGCACCAAAAGACTAGCTATTATAATATATGTCCCAAATATTATTGATCTTTTTATCCTTTTGCTAAGCATGAATAAATTTTAACTAGCCGAAATTCAAAAAGCATTGACAATGCTACCAGAAATCAATGCTTTTAAATAAAAATTTGCAAAAAATAACTATATTTTCACTAAAAATTTCTCATAATCAGCAACCATACATAACTGTCATTTAATCTTTCAATCCAACTTTTTGTTTTTGCCATCTCTTTTACCTTTTTCTTGATCTTTTTTACTTTTTTTAAATAGTTCTATTTCTTTTTTAAGCTCTAACATTCTCAATTCTCTGCCTATCATCACACTATTGGATTTTGTTAAATTATCGTTGATTGATTCGAGATTGTTTTTGGTCTCTTCTAGCTCCTTTGTCCTATCAGAGACTAACTGTTGCAAATTGTTGTTATAATGTTTAATCTTTTCTGCCATATCGTTGAATGTTCGCGCAAGACGACCTATCTCATCATTCGATTTAACGGGTATCCTATAATCAAGATTGCCTGTACTCATTTTGATTGTCCCCTCGTAAACATCACTCAATCCACTGACTACTCTTGCATTTAATAAATAACTAATAATTAATATGGAAATTAAGCCAAGCAACATGGTCATTAAAGACTGAATAATAACTATATTATTTAAATTAGCCAAAGACTCGGAAGAAGGCTCAATAATTGCAATAAACCACTTAACGCTATTTTCTTCATTGTCTTGTGCCGAACTAGGTAAAATATTAGAATACCCAACTAATTTTTCTTGACCATTTTCCGTAATTTTTAAATACTTATTATCACCTTTTTCTATCTTGCCAAAAATATTATCTGGAGCTTTTTCAAAAATTTTACTTTTGTCAGGATGAATAATGATTCGTCCCAATTCATTAAATCCCATAACATAACCCGATCTTGTAAGAACAGTATTATCTGAAATCTCCCATATCTTATCTATTGGCATTCTAAGCACCAATACTCCTATCATCTTTTCTTGATCATTCTTAACTGGCGCGAAGAAGCTTGTTACTTCCTTCTTGGGGGTTAACATCAAATACACATCAGACATAACTACTGCTTGATCTTGCTTAGCTTTTCTAAACCAACTATTTGATGCCCAATCTCCTTCATGAGTATAAGAACTTGAAGTTAGAACATTACCATCCATATCAATTAGGGTTATATCATCATACGTTTTATAAATAGTTTTTATTTTATTAAGATACTGCTCCTTAATATTGGTATCTGCCGCAAAGTCTTTAATTAAAGGAATAGAAGATAAAGCCTTTGCATCTTGATAACCTCTTTTGACTAGACTGTTTATCTCTATATTTTTTTCCCTAGCAACAGCTGCCAAACCTGTCCCAACAACGTTTTTTAATAATTCTCTTGTCTGGAAATATATTAAACATGAAACAACAAAAAACAGTAACAGGGTAAAAATTATAGGAAGAGTTATAAGTCTTGTTTTTAAATTAAGCTTCATTTTACTTATTTAATTCTGACCATATTTTGTTACGAATATTATTACCTTTGCTTGTTTCTCCATAACCTTCAACTTTTTCGTCTGAAGGATATGTTAGCGGATCTTCCAATAATACTTTATCTACCTTATTCTCGATAAGTTCCTTCTTAAGGGGGCTTGCATATCTTACATAATTTATAATCTTAGAGTGGACATCGGGTCTTAAAATATAATCTAAAAATTCTTCAGCGACTTCTTTATTTTTTGCATCACGAGGGATTGCAAAAGCATCTATATAAAAATCAGAACCAGATTCCGGCAAAATAAATTTAAGATTAGAATCGGGGTTTTCTTCAATTGCCATAAGAGCATCCCCATTGTAAAGCTGGCCAATCCAAACATCGCCATTTTTGATCTTTTCTATTATTGTCATTGGGTCTAAATATCCATAAACAAGAGGTTTTTGCTCCATAAGCTTATTCCCTGCCATGGTAAGCTCAGATTCATTAGCAGAAGCTACATGATAACCAAGATATTTTAAAGTACAAGCGATGATAGTAAATTTATTATTAATCATAGCTATCTTGCCCTTATAATTAGGATTCCAAAGATCGCCCCAATCTTTAATATTATCTTTTATGAAATTAGCGTTATAGATTATTCCAGTCGTCCCCCATGTATACGGAATAGAAAAATTATGCTGCGCATCAGTTGATTTATCAAAAAGCTTTTGGTGGAGATTAGACAAATTAGGGATATTGTTTTTGTCTACATTTGCCAAAAGCTTTAGTTCGTTCATACGCCAAAAAACTTCATCGCTAGCAACTATGAGATCATACATGGAAGGATCAGATTGCACATCTGATAGCATAATCTCTTCATCTTCAAATGTTGAGAGATTCACTTTTGTGCCTGTTTCTTTCTCAAAATCAGATAATGTCTCGGGAGCAAAATAATTCTCCCAATTATAAATATTAAGTTCTTTTTTCTCGGGTTTTTGTTCATTCTTTTTATTAGATTGAGAAAATATCAAAAACCCCGCAGAAAATAGACCGGCTGTAAAAAGTATGGAAAAAAGAAAAATGATCACCTTTTTTTTCATCATCGATTTTTAATTAAATCCTATTTTTATATTATAACAATATTTATTATTCAGCGATAGTTAGTAAATTGTAAGGGTATATTTATTAACGGTTCTTCTTTTAACAATTGCATTACGCTCTGCAAGTCATCTTTTGAGTTTGCCGAAACCCTGATTGTATCGCCTTGTATATTAGGCTTAACTTTTGGATACACTTCTCTTATGATTCTATTTATTTTCTTAGCATCCTCTTGATTTAAACCTTTCTTAAAAGGTACTTTTTTTCTTACCCTTCCTCCTGATGCTTCTTCTTTTGGAACTGATTCATCAAGAATTTTAAGAGACAAACCCCTCTTTACCATCTTCTGTTTAATAATATCCAAAACGGCTGTAAGTTTATAATCATCGCTAACGTTTAGGATTAAGCCTTTTTTATCTTCATCAAATTCTATTTGCGGATCAGTGCCTTTAAAATCGTAACGAGTTAAAACTTCTCTCTTTGTCTGATCAATAGCATTAACCATTTCCTGGATATCGAAGTCTGAAACAATGTCGAAAGAAAATTCTTTTGCCATATTTATCTACCTCTCGAGTCCCCTGGATAATATTCATTACAGGAGACGAAGATCCCGACGAAACGTCAGTGGATGTCGGGACCACTTAATTATTTAATTTAATTATATCATCCCTCAACAGCATTTTTAATAATCCTTATTTCGTCATTACTATTATCAACGGCAACTACATCTATCCGCCAATCAATATCCTTAAGTTTATTCTCTAACAAATATAACTGAGCTATTCTTATAATTTTTTGCTGCTTTCTTTTATTAACCATTTCTTCCGGGGAGCCAAAACCAATACCTGATTTTGTTTTAACTTCTATAAAACATAAGGTGCTACCATCTTTTCCAATAATATCTATTTCGCCTATTTGATTTCGATAATTTCTTTCTAATACTTTGTAACCAAAACTCTGTAACTCTTGTACCGCCTCGTCCTCCCCAAATTTTCCTAAATTTTTTCTTTGAAAAGTCATAAATTATTTTTTGATTAAACTTTCTAAAATATTTAAATCTAAAGTGCAAAGATGGTCATTGCTTTCTAGTAGTCTTATTTTAATACCAAGCCTTTCAGATAGTTCTTTGCCATGTTCAATATCCAACACCGAATCATTAGTTCCATATAATAAAACAAATTCGCTACAATTCTGTTTTATTTTATTCCAATTCAAAGGATCCTTAAAAAAATTGTTTATTTCCGGATATTGGGTAATAAATGAAGGAGCAGCAACTAATATAGATTTTCTAACCTGTTGATCGGCTTTTTCCAAATATCTTAATATTGCAGTCCCGCCCAAACTATGACCAATTAAGACAGAATCTGTATCAGGCTTAAAGTCATCAATAATTTTTACCCATTCATCCTGTTGTGGAAAATCAGTATTCGGCATATTCGGTACCGAAACACTATATCCTAATTTTTCAAATCTTTCCTTGGCCTGCCAAAACCAATGATCATTTTGATTGGCTCCCCATCCATGAATAATTAAAACTCTTTTCATTTACGTCACAATTAACTTATATATATTCTACTATTTCATCCATTAATTTGAAAATCATCCAAAGAAAAATAATGAAAAATATATCATAATGACCGCATGGAAGTTTTTAATACAAACATAAGGGCAAGATTTATTGATCTTTTAGATACCATTGACGATAATATCGGAGAGATGGAAGATTTAGCTTTAAGTGTTGGCGGCTCAAGCGGACTTATAGATATCAAAAAAGATATCGGGGAAATAATAATTTCTTTAGCAGATATAAGAAGCAAGGTAGAGCGGTTTTAATTATCTATATTGATAGTAGATAAGCTGAAGTTTACGGAATGTTAATTATTCAGTAGAATAATCTTATAGTAAAAACTAGCAGCTATGTACACTCTAGCAACTATTATTTCTTTTTGCGGCCATATAATACTTGGTGTGCTTGTATATTCTAAAAATAAATCTAGTGAAATCAATAAATTATTCCTATTATTTACAACTACGCTTGCATTTTATATTTTAGCAAGCTACCTATCATCAACCCTTGCCGATAAATCTGTTTTTAAAATAGTATATTTTATTGCTCAATTGATCTATGCATCAGGATTAGCTTGGATATTTTCCTTGTGTAGGGGCTCTAATTCTAAAAGAACATTATTAGTTCTTACGATAGGATTTTTTTTAGGAATATTATCAATGGTAGATAACTTTGCAATCAAGGAAATAAAAAGTTTGGGTATCAATAATGTTGAGCTTATAATAGGAGGTTACTATTGGGTCTTTATTATTTATTCATTGGCTGTTTTTATAACTGCCTTTTCTTTATTATTTCGCACTATCAAAAATGAAAAAGGCATCATTAAGAAAAAACTTATGATCATAACGTTCGGTCTTATTGTCTTTTCTTTCTGCGCCATTATCACCAGTGTGATTCTACCTGCCATGGGAATCTATCAACTATTCTATGCTGATATATTATTATCTTTAATCCCGATTGGAAGCGCAGCGTATGCCATGACCTATTACAGACATATTAATTAAGTATAGGTCTTATTCTCTAATAAAAAATTTGTTGTATTAAAACAAATTTTCTTTAACGACTATTTCGTCTTCGGCAGTCCAAGCAGGATATGTAATAGCTTCTAAAACAAGATTATCCAAATTATTTGTTTGATGAATTTCATTTATGTCAATCCTAACAACTACACCTAGCCTTAAACCAACTTCTTTAACTTGTTTGCTTGCCATCTTTGACTTTTAAAATTCCTTTTCCAGAAAGAACTAAATAATACTCTGTTGTTTCCTTATGATAATGAGCCGTTGATAAACCCTCTATCATTTTTATTCGAGCAAAACCTACTCCCTTGATAAAACTTTCCTTAACCATACCGCAAGGTGTATCTTTTATATCTTTAATTTTGTTATAATCTTTTACTTCCATTAAAATATTACCTCAAAAGTTTTCCAAGGATGAGAGTTTACATCTAAATACCTGATCCATTTAGGAATAACCTTATAAAATTTTAATCCTTTGGATTTAATAATTTCAGCTAACTGCGGGTGTTTGGATAAATGCATTGTACGAACTTTTTCTAATTCCTCTCCCTCTAACTCTTGGGCTTCCCCTTCATACTGTATCGTAATATTTTCTTCACCTCCGATCACTACTGCCACCCTGGGATTCTCTTTGATATTTTTGCATTTCCTAAAATTTGGGAAGGCATCAAAAATTAGTTCTAGATTATCTGTTTCCGTAAACTCCACAACAGCATTTTCCGGTTTTCCGTCTAAACTAGAGGTGGCAAGATAAGCTAAGTAATGCCTCCTAATAAAACCCAGTATTAACTGTTTTTGCTCTTGGTGATTATTCATAATAGAAATTAATGTTTACTAAGCTTATTTCTTAAAATTTCATTAACGGTTTTTGGGTCTGCTTGGCCACGAGTTTCTTTCATGGCTTGACCAACCAAAAATCCCAGTGCCGCTTCTTTGCCATTTTTGAAATCCTCGATAGATCTTGGATTTTCTAAAAGAACTTTATCTATAACTTTATCAATCTCTCCTGCTTCAACCATCTTAATACCTTTTTCATCAATAACTTGCTGAACATCTTTACCATCCTTAAACATTTCATCAAAGATTTCCTTGGCAATCTTACCTGAAATTTTTCCGGTTTCAATAAAATTTAAAAGGTCAGCTATTTTGTTTTCATCAACCTTTGAATCATTGATATTCAATTTAGCTTCATTTAATCTTCCTAAAAATTCTGTAAGAATCCAATTTGCAGATTTTTTAGCTGCTACTACTTTATCTATACCTTTTTCAGTTAATTCATTAGAAGTATTTTCATAAAAAATTGCTAAATCTTTATCTCCTGATAATATATTTGCATCATTATGACTCAAGCCAAACTCTTTCATGAAGCGTTTGGCTTTTTCTGCTGGAAGTTCGGGTAATTCTTTTTTTAGTTCCTCTAAATTAATTCCCATATCTTTATAAACAATAGGCGGAATGTCCGGCTCTGGGAAATATCTATAATCATTAGCTTCTTCTTTTGCTCGCTGTGTTACAGTAATGCCTTTTGCATCATTCCATCCCCGTGTTTCCTGAATAATTTTTTCGTTGTTTTCTATCATTTCTGTCTGTCTTTCAACTTCATAAATCAAGGCTTTCTCAATCATCTTAAAGGAATTAATATTTTTGATTTCTACTTTCGGCCCAAATTCTTTTTTACCCTTTTCCCGCAAAGATATATTTGCATCAACTCTTAAATTCCCCTGCTCCATATTGGCCTCAGATACGCTAATATATCGAAGAATTGATCTTAAATTTTTAGCAAAAATCATCGCCTCTTTCGGACTTCTTATATCCGGTTCAGTAACTATTTCTAAAAGAGGCGTTCCGGCACGATTTAAATCAACCAATGAATATCTAGCGCCTTCCGGATGAATAAGCTTTCCTGCATCTTCTTCCATATGAGCCCTTGTTATACCTACTTTTCTAATATAAGATTTATCATCCTCTGTCACATCTATATCCAAATAACCGCTAATAGCTATAGGCTGGTCATATTGCGATATCTGATAACCCTTTGGCAAATCTGGATAAAAATAATGTTTTCTATCAAACTTTGTTATCTCATTAATATTACAATGCAAGGCAATCCCTGCCTTCATGGAATATATTATTGCCTGCTTATTGGTTACCGGAAGACTACCAGGCATGGCAAAACATACTTCGCAAACAGTAGTATTGGGCTCTGCATTTACAGCATAATTATTACACCTACAAAACATTTTAGATTTTGTATTTAGCTGCACATGTATTTCTAAACCTATAATTGTTTCTAGTCCCATATTAATCCTTGCTATTTTATTCTTTGGATAACCTGCATGAAAATTTTTAATGATTGTTGGGCTTCATAATATCTTACTTCATTCCCTAACTCATGAACAATCCGATTTCTTGATTTATGAGCACCCCAGAATTTATCATATAAATCACCGAATTCATTCCTAGCTTTTTTAACTCTTTCTGCTATAGTTTTGCCCTGATAACCTTTAGCTTTTAGCAAATAATCCACTAATTTATCTGCTGATAAAACAGCGCTTCTTACTTTTACGATATCTTTTGAATTTGATGCTTCCTGAATTTTCTGCCATTCACTGTCTATTGCTTGATGATTAATGCGTTTTCTATATATAGTCTTTGCAGACATTCTACTTATAAAAATTAAAGAAAAAATGCCGATCAGACATATGATTATCAAAAATACACCTATCATCTATTTTTCCTCTATGGTCACAGATTTGATTTCTACTTTTGTTTTTGGGGTTGATGCCTCTCCTCCGCTATTCTCACTTACTTCTACGATGGCAATTTTATCAACAGTTTCTATCCCTTCTGTAACTTCTCCGAAAATAGAATAGTTCTTAGGTAAGCTCTCATTATCCTTATGCATTATAAAGAACTGGCTACCATTCGTATTTGGCCCTGAATTAGCCATTGCAACTATTCCCCGCTTGTAAGTTTTGTCTTTTGGTAATTCATCATCAAATTTGTAACCTGGACCTCCAGTACCGCTGCCTTGCGGATCACCGCCTTGAATCATAAATCCATTAACTATTCTGTGGAATATTAAACCATCGTAAAATTTATCTCTTACTAAAACAATAAAATTATTAGCCGTCTTAGGCGCTTCCTTGGCATATAACTTAATTTTTATTTTACCGTAGTTAGTCTCCATATTTGCAAAATATTCTTTATTCTGATCAATCTGCATATCAGGAGCCTTAGAATATTGCCTCTCGCCTGTTTTATAAGATGTCATTTTTTTTGTTTCCTTATGTTTAATTTTTTGATAAGCATAATTTGTTCCATATGCTGCAGAAATAGCAATTATTATCATCAAGGAATAATAAATTATCCTTTTTTTAAATTTGCTTCTCTTTTCTTGCCTTAGTCTTTCTTCTTCTTTTTTTTGTTGTTTAATTTTTTCTTGACGTCCCATGATTTTTGTTAAACAATTAATAGCTAATTGTTTCTATTCTCCTTTTTATTTTCTGCTATCTTATTGAAAAAGCTGAATAACTGCCAACATCCTAATATAATTAATGACCAGAAAATTATATTTAAGACAAAAGAAATGTAGTTAACTTGTTTCCAAAATCCAAAAGTTAAAATACTAGCTGCGCCAAAGTAAGCAGGATATTCAGCGGATATGAATGGAAAACCATGATCTATTACACGATCCATGCAATCAAGACACAAATTTTTTTGCTGACCTCCCATTGTTCTTATTGGTATAGAAGTAAATGCTAAAGTTATTACTGCTCCCAAAAGAACACTTATAGCTATTTTTTTTATTAGACTACGGTTTGTATTTTTCTCCATGACTCCTCTTTTGTGGCCTGCTCAAATGCATGACCGATTCTTAAAATTATGCCTTCATTAAAGTGACTAGATAATATCTGTAATCCAACAGGCAGATTATCAAAAGAAAATCCTGCCGGTACCGAAATACCGGCAATACCGGCCAAGCTTGGACCAGTTGTAAATACATCTGCCAAATACATTTGTAATGGATCAACGCTTTTCTCACCTATCTTAAACGGAGTAGTCGGAGCTACTGGAGTTATTATTGCATCTACTTTATTAAAGACTTCATCAAAATCTTTTTTGATTAGAGCTCTTACTTTCATGGCTTTAAGATAATATGCATCATAATATCCAGAAGACAAAGTATAGGTACCGAGCATTATTCTTCTTTTTGCTTCATCGCCAAAACCTTCAGCCCTTGATTTAAAATAAGTTTCTTCCAAATTCTTGGCGCTAGGAGAAGAATAACCGTATCTTATACCATCGTATCTGCCTAAGTTTGATGAAACCTCCGCTGGTTGGATTATGTAATATGCAGGAACAGTGTATTTGGTATGAGGTAGACTTATTTCTACTATCTTAGCGCCTAAGTCTTTGAGTATAGAAACTGAATTATCCATTACCTTTTTTACTTCTTCCTGCATCCCTTCTGTAAAATATTCCTTAGGCAAACCTATTTTCAAATCCTTAATATCTTTTTTTAATTCTTCAAAATATTTAGATATGAGTTTATCTACAGTCGTTGAATCCTTACTATCCTTGCCGGCAATTTTCTCTAAAATGATTGCCGAATCTTCAACTGTCTTTGTTATTGGCCCAGGAACGTCCAATGATGAAGCCATAGCAATAAGACCAAGGCGGGAAACTCTGCCATATGTTGGCTTTAACCCAACTACGTTACAAAAACTTGCAGGCTGACGAATTGAACCGCCGGTATCTGTTCCTATAGAAAATATACATTGGTTAGAAGCAACACTAACAGCGGAACCGCCTGAAGATCCTCCGGGGACTCTTTCTAAATTATAGGGATTGTGTGATGAACCATAGTCAGAATTTTCTGTTGACGCACCATGCGCCCAAGCATCACAGTTATTTTTCCCAAGAATAACCACGCCATTTTTTTTAAGTCTAGTTACAACCTCTGAATTATAGGGTGGAATAAAATTATCCAATATTTTAGAAGCGGCGGTTGTCCTTAAATTTTTGGTTGTTATAACATCTTTAATCGAGCAAGGTATACCATCTAAAATACCCTTTGTCTCCCCTTTTACCCGCCTTTTGTCGCTATCCTCTGCCTGGCTTAAAGCATTATCAAAATCTTTTGTGATAAAAGCATTAAGATTATCATCGGTCTTTTCTATCCTCTCGATGCATGCTTTGGTTAAATCAACGGAAGATATTTCCTTTTTACTAAGAAGATCAGACGCTTCTTTGACCGTTAATTCGTTTATATTTACCATCAAACAATATCCTCTTTTTCAAAAACTTTTTTCACTTTAATAAATTTATCTTGTCTTTCGGGAAGATTTTCTAATAACTTGTCTCTATTTAGACAATCCTTAATCTCATCTTCCCGCAAAGAATTTTCTAATCCTGTAACATGGCTTAAGGGTTTTATACTAGAAGTATCTACTCCTTGAAGCTTTGATACAAAGTCTAAAATTGAAGAAAGTTCTCCTTCAAATTTCACTATTTCATCATCGGAAAGCTCTATTCTTGATAAAATAGCGATATTCTTTACTTCTTCTTTTGATATTTTTGACATAACTAAAGTATATATTATTTATTGATCTAAAAAAAGACAATTACTTGACTGTTTTTAAACTTCTGGTATCATTTCTTGTTGGTTCTAAAGTTCTTTAAAATAACCTAAGGGAGATGGTAGTTTTTGTGTCCCAGTAAGTTCTATACGGAAATAGATGTATTCAAGTTGGGTGGACGAGCAATAGCCAAACACCCTGATATTATAATTAATGTAATAACTAATAACCAATATCCCAAAGTCATAATAGTATCTTCTATCGGCCAAACAGCAGAAATTGTTGAGCAACTTGTTAAATGCTCTAATCCGGCAGCTTCTGAATATATAAAATCGATTTTTGAAATCTATGCAGAATTTATCAAAAAATATATATCAAACAAGGAATCAAAAAACTATCTGGAAACACAAGCCAGAATTACTATAGGAAAAATAGCACAAAGAATTGCAGAAAAAGGAAAACTAGAACCTATCGATAAATCATATATTCTCACAAGAGGAGAGTGTCTATCAGCATTGATAATTGAACAAATACTTATCGAGAATAATCTAGATGCTGAAGTAATAAGAGCTGAAGACATTATAGCAACAAAAGGCTCTTTTCTTAATGCATCTATTGATGAAGCAACTACTAAAGAAAATATTCTTCAAGAAATTTTACCTAAAATATCGAGAGATAAAGCTATAATAATTCCAGGTTTGACTGGATATAATAAACGCTTTGCTAAACTAACCAAGGAAAAACCTGTTACCTATCTCGGAGTAGATTCTGGAGATATCACAGCATCAGTAATGGCAACAAGCTTAGCTGGACCTCTAAGAAAAATTAGTGTTCATTTCGTAAAAAATACGAAGGGTTGGCAAAGTGCTGATCGAAGCATTGTCAAAAACTCAATAAATGCCCCGTACATAACAGTAGAAGAAATATCCAAAGCTATTGGAAGACACAGATTGATTCATCCAAAAGCGATCAGGAATTTATTACAACATGGGATAAAAACAGAAATGATAGGTACAGTAAATAACTCAACTACCCGAATAGTTGCTACCAGACCCAATATATTAGAAATGCCAATCATAGTAGTTGTCGGTAAAGAAGAAAACGTCATAACGCTTGATAACAGCCAAGACCCGGGACCAGGCTATCTGGAAAAAATAGATAAAATCATAAAAAAACATGGCGGTTCCATTGATTATGAAGGCGGTATAGGCAATACAATAATACGCAGTGTCGATTTTAATGGCGATCTTAAAAAAGAGAACCTAGACTCCCTTAAAAAAGACTTATCAAAAATTGTTGATAGAATCGATATAACAAAAAGATCAATAATATATTTAATCGGAGCTGGGCTCAAAAAAGATAAAAAAATAATTTCTAGAGCAATTGATATATTAATAGATAATAATATTAATTTTATTGACCAACAATCCGATGGAATAAGCCTTGATTTTATTATCCCAAGAGGACAAAAAAAACAAGCTATCCAAACACTACACAAACTTTTTTTCACACAGAGCGCATAAGTGCTCTTTTTTTTATTTTTTCAAAATTTTTAAAAACTCATTCTCGCTAATAATCTTTATGCTTAGTTGCTGGGCTTTTTGCAGTTTAGAACCCGGATTTTCACCAACTACCAAATAATCAGTAGATTTTGATACGGAAGAGCCTGCATTACCGCCTCTTTTTCTAATTTCTTCTTCAGCATCTTCTCTTTCTATAGATTCTAATTTACCTGTTATCACAAAGGTTTTACCAGCTAATTCATTTGATTTTGCAATCTTTTCATAGCTAACGCCGTATTTTCTTAATTCTTTTAGGATATTTTGGTTCAGATTATCCCTGAACCAATCATAAATACTCTTTGCGGCAACAGGACCAATATCAGAAATTCTCTCTAAATCTTCCTTACTCACTTTTTCTAATTTCTCAAGAGAACCAAAATGGTCAGCCAAATCTGTAGCGGTTTCTATACCAACATGCCTTATGCCAAGTGCATAAATTAAACGAGGCAGTGTAACTTTTTTACGAGACTGAATACTGTTGATAATATTAGAAGCCAGTTTTTCGCCAAACCTTTCTAAATCTTTTATATCAAAAACCTCAAGCCCAAAAAGATCAGCCGGGTTGGTGATAATTTTCTCCTCTAAAAACTTATCAATAATCTGTTCTCCAAGACCGGCAATATCAAAAGCTCCTTTAGAGACAAAATGAATAATTTTTTCTCTTTCTATTGCATAACATTTTATATTAATACAACGATAAATCGCTTCTCCTGGCATTCTAGAAACAGATCCTCCGCATATTGGACATGTTTTGGGCATTCTAAATTCTTTTTCAGTACCAGTTCTTAATTCTTTTATCGGACCAACTACTTCCGGTATTACATCACCCGCTTTTTGGATAATAACCGTATCACCAATTTTAAGATCCTTTCTTTTGATTTCATCCTCATTATGAAGTGTTGCTCTGGATATGGTAGAACCAGCAACTCTAATAGGCTTTAAAACAGCATAAGGAGTTAAGGCACCCGTTCTACCTAAGCTAACCCTTATATCTTCTAGAATAGTGGTTGCTTGCTCCGGAGCAAATTTAAAAGCGATTGACCATCTTGGCGCTTTGCCTACTACACCTAACTTTTCTTCAAGATCCAAATTATTTACAATTACTACCATTCCATCAACCATAAAGGGCAAGTCATCTTTCCTGCTCTCCCAATATCTATAATATTCAAAAACTTCATTTAGATTTTTACAATATTTCACATATTCAGAGGTTTTAAAGCCCGTTTTTTTCAATAACTCATGCTTTTGCTGATGCGTTTTTTGCCCAAGATCGGTTATTAGTTCATACATATAACTATCAAGATTCCGAGAAGCGATAATTTTTGGATCAAGCTGTCTTACTGAACCTGCACCTAGATTACGTGGATTTGCATACAGTGGTAGACCTTCCTTTTCCTGCTTCTGATTAACTAATCCGAACTCTTTTTTAGACATAAACACTTCCCCTCTTGCTTCTATTGCCTTTTTTGTATTTATGCCGTCAATATCTCTTATATTCAGAGGTATAGATTCTATGGTTCTTAAATTTTGAGTAACATTTTCTCCTACAAAACCATCGCCTCTGGTAGAACCGGTTTTTAAATAACCATCTTCATAAGTTAAAGCTACAGCAAATCCATCTATTTTTAGCTCTGCGAAATAATCGATTCTATCCCCGGGTACTATTTTCTTTAATCGTTCTTCCCAAGCTCTCATTTCGTCAAAATCAAAAGCGTCATTTAAGGAAAGCATTGGGGCAGAATGAGTGACTTTAAAAAATTTTTTCAGTGGCTTCCCTCCAACTCTTTGAGTTGGTGAATCTGGAGTAATTAAATCAGGATATTTCTGTTCTAACTCCTGTAATTCATGTTGAAGTGAATCCTTTACTCCCTCGGACACAATAGACTTATCTAAAACATGGTAATAATAACGGATTTTATCTATTTCTTCTCTCAGTTTTTCTATTCTTTTTTTTGCTTTTTCTTTAGATATATTTTCCATAATAATAGAAGGAGTTACCTCCTTCTATTATACCAGATACAAAACTTTATAAATTAATCTTTATACACTAATCATTTAGTTCGTATATATTTAAGCCCCCCACTTTTTTGCCGCTTGTATCGTTTGCGTTTTCTAGAACACATGTAAGCTTATAGGTCTTTCCATCTGATTCATACTTATAGTAATATTTTGGAGCTAGAGGATCTTTTGGTATATTATTCAGATACTTAGAAGCATCTTTCATAAAGTTGCTATTCCTGCTATCAGTATTAGCAATAGGGAATTTACCATTATTATCTACGGCATATTGCTCAACTGCGGTTCTAAGTTGAGCTAAATCAGCTTTTCTTTTTGCGTCCCTGACCTCAAGAGCACTAGTACTAGGTATAGAACCGCCAACTAAAGGACCTATTAATTCCATTAAAGTATTTTCATTGAATTCAACAGTATCTTTTGGCTTATCAATAGTAATAGGTTGATCTATATCTTTAAGATCTTCCTGGAATTTAATGTTAGCACTAAATACTCCGCTTCCACCAAAGTCTTTTGAATCAAAGTTAACACTTAATTGTCCTGATTCCCTCAAAATTAAGAAATTCTTTTTAGCAACAAAGATATCGATATTAAACTTTACATATTTATTAAACATATCCTTAATCATACTCTTATAAAATTCTGGCAAATCTTTCATGCTTGGATCTGTTTCTAGAACTTTCACTAAATCTAGTGTCAATTTATAGTGATAAGAACTAACACCGTTAACTTTCTCATCTTTTAGTTTTTCTGCAGATTTTATATATTTTGATAAATCACCATATCCCGCATTCTCAATATTATTTGAATATACAACAGCACCTGCCATTTTAGCGGCATTCTCATCTACTTTTGATTTATCAGAAAGTACTGGATTTGCAAAACTATCTATATTGGCCTTATACCATTTGTTGCCTAATAAAGGTATTTTAAAATAAACCTCTTTCTCTGTCGTTATAATATTAGCTTCAATATTCATTGACTTTAAAGCTTCTGCCCCCTCTACCCCTGCGCTTTCAGGCAAATTGATATTACCCAATTTTAAATCTAATTTGGTTTCCTTTTTAGTAACATCATTTTGGCTATTACCTGTTATAGCTCCGCTCAACTTCTCACCATCAGCAATCATATCCAAATTTATAGTCATGCTGCTTTTGTAGCTTTTCACTTTAGCCATACTTTGGCTAACCCTATCAATAGCTTTATTTGGATCACTTGGCATACCTAAGCCTAGAATATCCCTAACCCAATAAAAATCTCCTTTATAAGCAGATACACCTCCTACTGTAAGCAACAGTAAAACAAATACGGAGATTAAAACCAACCCGATCTTCCCCCGCTTAGGCGCACTTTTTTTCATCATAACCTGTGTGGCCGGCATATTGCTGATAGCTGTTTGGTCTGCAGATTTTTCATTTTTCATATTTATATTAAAACCAGTTGATTCTCCTCCGCCTAATGGATTGGCAAAAATCTTGGAATTAATTTCTTCATCTAGTTTAGTTTTATCATTAATCAATGATGAAATAGACGGCTTTCCTTCGGGTCCTGCTATAGGAGGAGCCATATTTTGCTCGATGCTTTTAACAGAAATATCAACTTGATTAGAATCTATTTTACTATCTTTTGGTAGATTACTCTGTTTTTTAGTTGATCCATTATCCATTTTTTCCTCCGAGGCTTCGAAATATACATTCCTTGTCGAAGCCGAGACCCCGATAAAACTTTAGTGAATCGGGGCATTATTTAATTATTATATTTAAGCTGCCATTTGTCTAAGCTTACTAATCCTCTCTTCAATCGGAGGATGAGTTTCAAACATATTAGCAAACCAACCCCTAGCATCTTTACCTTGATGTTCTTTCAAAGGATTTGCTATGTAAAGATGGGCGGTTGCCTTATTTGCCACCTCAAGCGGTTCTGTATCTGCTGAAATTTTTTCTAATGCTGAAGCTAACCCATCAGGATACCTTGTCATTAGGGCACCATCAGCATCAGCTAAAAACTCTCGCTTTCTGGATATTGCAAGTTTTATCAGTGTAGCAATAATTGGCGAAAGAATTGCCAAAATAATACCTAAAATTAGCAAAATTAACTGCCATTGACCGCCTCCTTCATTCCTATCGCCTCTGCCCCAGAAAGTGAAACGCAGAAACCAATCGGATAATAAAGAAATCAATCCAACCAGAATAACGGTTAGCGTTAGAATTCTAATATCATAATTTTTTATATGGGATAATTCATGAGCAATGACTCCTTCTATCTCATTCTTTTGGAGTTTTTGCATTATGCCAGTTGTTACAACAATAGAAGCATGATGAGGATCCCGTCCAGTAGCAAAAGCATTAGGCGCTGTATCATCAATAATATATATATTAGGCATCGGCAAGCCCACAGATATAGTTAAATTTTCAACTATATTATAAAGAGTGGGATTATCTTCTTTGTTTATCTTTTTAGCCCCAGACATTGCTAAAGTAATTTTATCTCCCGCATAATAACCAACAAGAGCCTGAACTATAGAATAAAATACGGCAACAATTAAAATTGCGGGGCTATCAAATATTCTTGAAAAAATCCAACCAATCAAAATAATAAAAACTAAAAAAGTAGCCAGCAAAGCAAAGCTTCTTCTTTTATTACTATCTATCTGGGTATAAGTCGTCATAATTATCCTAAATCCAAAAAAATTTTGTTTTTATTTTTTAATTTAACTTTTACTGCTAAGGCTTGTCTTCTTTTTTATCTTCAAAATCCACAGCTACCGCTTCTCTTTCACCCTCATCGATATCAAATAAATCTCTGTGACCAAATCCAAAGGGACTGGCAATTATATTATTAGGAAATACTTCTATCTTAATATTGTAATCCCTAACATTCGCGTTGTAAAATCTTCGTGCTGCCTGAACTTTATTCTCAGTATCGGTAAGTTCGTTCTGTAAAGCCAGGAAATTTTCGTTAGCTTTCAAATCTGGGTAACTTTCAGCTACTGCGAATAAAGACTTTAATGCTCCGGAAAGCATATTTTCCGCTTGACCCTGATCAGCAACACCTTTAACATCAATAGCGTTTGCCCGAGCCTCGGTAACTTTTTGAAAAACTTCTCTTTCATGAGTAGCATATCCCTTAACCGTATTAACAAGATTAGGTATAAGATCATACCTCCTCTTAAGCTGTACATCAATATCACTCCATGCCTCGTCCACCCTGTTCTTGGAAGATACTAAGCTATTAAAAACAAGAATAACGTAGCCGACTGTGGCAATGATAATAACAAGTAAAATAATAGCAATCATAATTTTTCTCCTTTAATTAAAATATTATTTTTTAGATACCGGCATTTTAAGTTTTTGGCCTACTGTTAAAGTATAAGGCTCTTTTAAATTATTTTCTTTTGAAATTTCCTGCCAATCAACACCTAGCTTTATGCCTATCGAGTAAAGAGTATCCCCGGATTCTACCGTATAGCTCGATGTTTTATTGTCCTGATTTTTTATTTTCACTTCTTCTAGTTCTTTTGGAGAGGATTCAATCGGCGCTGTGTTGTTAGAATCTTTTTTCTCTTTACTAAAAAATATTGTTTTTACGGCAAAAAGAAGAAGAAAAACGGTAATTGTAATAAAAACTACCAACAAAACAACTACTATAGAGCTTGGATAAGCCTTGTTGTTTTCACGTAATTTACGGGAAAGCGTTGGTTTATTCACTATCTTTACTATTATTAGAAATAATTATAACTCTACACTAAAATATTGTCCAATGATTGTACGCGTCACGCACATTTGAGACTCCGGAACAGTTTTTATTAAATAATCAATGGGTGAAATATTACCCAAAGATTGGTGTATTCTCTTTGTATT
>PFOW01000069.1 GCA_002792735.1 bacterium CG_4_10_14_0_2_um_filter_33_32 | reverse complement strand
CAACCCCATTTGCTCTTTCAATACTTTGTCCATTTAAGATGCTTGGGTTAAAGACTGTACCTTCATAACCTCCCGCGGGCTGAGTTCCCCAACCAACTTTATCAATAACACCAATACCTGCAGTCGTTGAGGCACTTATATAAACTCCACCATTTACAACCAGCATATTTCCGGATGTTGAATAAGTGGCATCCGCATGTATTGAAAGCCCGTAAACATTATTTGGAACTATCAAAAAGAAACCATTTGAAGGTATTTCTTTATTAATAAATGTTAATGTTTTATTATTATCCGTTCCTGAACTGTTCCGAATGTGAAGCTTTAACGATAACTCTGATAGATCGACGGAACTAGTAGTCGGATTATATAGTTCCACAAACTCGTTATCAGCATTTCCTATCTGTCCAATTTGTACCTCACTAATAACCATGTGATCAGCGCTAGCAATGTGAACATCCTTTGGTTCGCCAGGAAGCGCAGACGTTGCCCCAACTAATGTAATGTTTGTAGTAAACACAAATAGCGCAATACCACATGAGATTTTCTTCAACTTTCTTTTTGTTGATTTAAAAATTTTCAATTTATTTTTCCTCCTTGTTTCTTTTTTTCCCCTCTATAGAGAGGGATAATTCCGTCCTGATAAATAAAATCAACCATCCTTTCAATACACAAATGCAGTAGAATAATCTACTATTGATCGGTATTGAGAAGATGGCTGACTTTATCTTTTACCCCATAACTTCTTAGCCATAGGCGAAAAAAGTAATTCCTTCTTCTATATTCAATTGTCATTCCCCTTATCAAAAAGACAAAGGGTCACTTTATAAGAATATAAATTATTGGGAATCGTTGTCAAGAAGAATCTTGATCGTACTTCCAATTTACGCTAAAGACAATATTATTTTTTATTATTCTTTAGAGAATAATCAAGTACATTTCCACTTTTTTAGAAAAAGTAAGTTATTGTACTTTTGTAACCAAAAGTACCAAAATCTATTTCTGCAACTTTTTATAAAGTTGCGCAAAATCGCCCACTGGCTTGAAAAAACTAAATTCTTTTATTCGTTCTTTTTGGCAGCAAAAAAGAACCAAAAACTGCGGCCGAGCATAAAAAGCCTAAAAACTAACTAATTTAAAGCTTCCGGATTCGAATGGTCCTTTGGACCACCTTCATAAGGAGGTGCTGTTACTCTCCTTATTTCGGGTTTAACGAATCTTTGTCTTGTTTTAAGAAAAACAAGACCGCTCTAAATCCATTAGTTTTCTTTACAGCTTTTTTGCTATGACCGAGAATAAAACCTATTTTCAAAAGGTGGGCAGGAATACATTGCATTTCAATGCAAACATATGAAAAAAGCGTCTAGTAAAACTGTAACATGAAAAACGCCCATCCTGATTCTTATCAGGATGAGGAAAATCCGCTGTGCTGAATATTGAGTATGGCAATAACTCAAAGTGAAGCTGCCCAAAAGGCATTCGGATTTTAAAGTTTTGAATGAAGCAGTTTTAAGCTTTTTTGAATCGTTTGCTAGCCTTTGGTACTTTCTGCAATGAGAAAGTACAGAATTAGATTTTTGTGAAAAAGTGGGAGGAATATTTGTTATTTTAACAATGAAAAAGTGCAAATAAGTTTTTGGGTATCTTTGTCGATACAAAAGGTACAAAGACTCTTGGAATAAATCTTGTAAAATGGTAAAATTTTAATATTAAATTAACTAATGTTGCCCCAATACTCGCCAGAACTCGATCGGGGTCAGGAGAAAATAAATATGGAAAAAACATTTGTAATAATAAAACCGGACGGGGTAGAAAGAAATCTAATTGGTGAAATTATTAAAAGATACGAGGAAGCTGGTTTAAAGATAACCTCAATGGACATGACCACAGTTTCACCTGAAATAATAAGCAAACACTATGTAGAAAATGAAGATTATTTACGATCAATTGGCGAAAAAGCCAAAAACGCTGGGGCGCAAGTAGATAATATTATTGAATACGGGAGAGGAATTGTTATTGGCTTGAGAAAGTATTTATCCAGAGGACCAATTGTAAAAATGATAATAGAAGGTGATGATGCGGTATCACAAGTTAGAAAAATTACAGGGTTTACTGATCCGACCTTAGCAGATAAAGGAACCATAAGAGGAGATTTAGGGACAGACTCAATTAAAAAAGCAAATGAAGAAGGAAGACCAACTGAAAATCTAATTCATGCTTCTGGAAATTTAGAAGAAGCAAATAGCGAAATTGAGCTTTGGTTTAATTAAAAACAGCTGACAATTGGCTAGGCGAAAAATCTTAGTTAAATAATCGGATGTCCGTGCTCACCCATATTAGTTCCCTCAACATAATAAATAGCGTAATGCGGGCAAGACGATTTGCAGGCTCCACAGCCGTTACAAAGCATATGATCTATCCAATATTTATCGCCCATTCTTTTACAGGCATGATGAGAACATACATTAGAGCATTTACCGCAACCATCACAAGAAGCTGAATTAATTTGATAATTTGCCATAAAGTTTACCTTTTAACTAAAATATATTTTACTTTTTATTAAAAAATAAACAAGTATGCCCTCGTAGCTCAGTAGGATAGAGCGAGGCACTCCTAACGCCTAGGCCGCAGGTTCGAATCCTGCCGAGGGCACCATATAAAAAACCACCGAAACTGGTGGCTTTTTATTATTTTATGCTAAAATTTAAATAATCAACATACAAATGGACATGCCGGCAAAAAAAATTAAAGATAACCGAAAAAATAATTTGTCACTACTTATAGAAGAAGTTTCTATCGGAGTTTCTTCAAGCTCATTCTTAAGCGGGGTAACAATCTTTTTCACGGGATTATTAATCACCCAAATTAATTCTTTTGATCCATCAATTAAAATCCCTATTCTTTTTCTAATAATTAGCACTTTTAGTTTTCTATATGCAACGTTGATTTACTCTAATGCGTCGGGAGAGATAACAAGATTAAGTACAAAAAAATTCTATAAATGCATGGTTATAGGTAATATTATCGGTGAATATCCCGGAGTTTATTTATTAATATTAGCGATCCCATTAGTAATAAATGCCATAACAACAGATGCGTTTCTACAGATATCTACCTTAGCAGTATCGCTTATTGGTCTTGCTACATATCAATTCTCCTGCCTCTCGCTAATGGAGAGGCATTTCAGCAAATACCATAAAGTATTCCTAATCATTATTGCATTATTAGAAATAACGCTTTTTGTTGCACAACGTACTAATTCTTTAATATTTACATGTACTTCAGTAGTTTTAATTCTTTTTATATTTTTGCTTGCCTTATCGGTAAAAGGCGAGAAAGAAAACCCTGATTGATCTATACGAACTAGAATCAAAACTATTCAATATTAGAATTTGTGGTTTTTTTATTATTGATAAAAGATTTAAGAGCTTCAAACCATAAAATACTAAGCAGACCGATTAATAAACATAGCGTCAAATCGATTAGATGAAGAGTGCTAAAGAAAAAAATCTTTTGCAAAAATGGAGTATAAAGAACACATAGAAGGAAGAAGATTGTTAGTATAGAAACTAACCAAAATGATTTATTTTTCGATAAAAATATTTCCTTTAAACTACGTGACCAGGATCGATTAGTTAAAATTAATCCTAAATTCGTAATAACAAGCGAAGCAAAAACAAAGGTGCGAGCATCAGCTTCATTTTTGCCCCAAAATAATACGGCAAAAAATATTGTTAAGATAATAGTCAAGGCACTGAACCCTTGAAGTAGCCCTAATAAAATGTTTCTTTTGTTTGCAAGAGGCTCCTTTAAGCTTCTGGGCGGACGTTTCATTACGTTCGCTTCTTCCTTTTCGGCCTCCAAAACAATCGAACAAGCCGGATCAATAATTAACTCTAAAAAGGCTATATGAACCGGCATAAGAACTAAGGGTAGATTAAAAAATAATGGAATAAAAGACATCCCTGCAATAGGTATATGAACTGCCAGAATATAAACAACGGCTTTTTTAAGATTATCAAAAATCCGCCGACCTAACCTAACTGCCTTTACTATTGATATAAAATTATCATCTAGCAAAACAAGATCAGAGACCTCACGAGCAACATCTGTTCCTCTTCCTCCCATTGCAACACCTATATGGGCTGATTTTAAAGCTGGCGCATCATTCACTCCATCTCCAGTCATAGCAACAATTTCTTTTTCATCTTTTAAGGCATTAACTAAAAGAAGTTTTTGTTCCGGAACCATACGGGCAAATACATTAATATTCTTCACTTTATTCTTAAGCTCTTTTTCGTTCATTTTAGAAACTTCAGTCCCGGTAAGAACTCCATCTGGCGATGAAAGCCCAATCTGTTTGGCAATATTTAAAGCAGTATTAGGATAATCACCGGTAATCATAACAACCCTAATTCCTGCTCTATAACATTCCTTAATCGCCTCATCAACATCTGGACGGATTGGATCAGTAAGACCTATAAGACCTAAGAAATGAAAATCAAAATCATGCTGTTTGAGTGGTAAATCAGTTTCTTTTTTAAAATATGCCTTTGCAACTGCAATAACTCTTAAGTTATCTTTAGCCATCATGTTTATCTTATTGGTTAAGCTGGCTTGTTCCTGCTCTGTTAGATGACATAAATCAAAAATCGATTCAGGTGCACCTTTTGCAGCTATTACATAACCATCACCTTCGGGTGACTGCCAAACATGAGAAACTGACAATAATTCTCGTGAAAGTGTATATTCTTTAACTAATCTCCAATCTTTATGGATATGCTCAGTATTAGCAAGAGCATGATCGCTTAGATCTTTGATTGCTTTTTCCATAGTGTCAAAAGCGTCTTTTTGGCTTGCAAGAAAACCAAACTCAACCAGTTCGTGGAATTCTTCCAAAAGATCGCATTTTTTGGGATTCGGTATATCGTAAAAACCGCCTACAACAAACAACTTACTCACAGACATTTTATTTAAAGTTAAGGTACCTGTTTTATCAACACATAGAACCGTAGCCGAGCCTAAAGTTTCTACTGCCGGTATTTTTCTAGTTAGAACATTGTTCTTAGAAATTCGCCAAGCACCTATGGCTAAAAAAATAGTTAACACTACAGGAAATTCTTCTGGGAGCATAGCCATTACAAAAGTAATACCTGCGAGAATCCCGTGTAACCAGTCATGCCTAGTTAACCCATAAGTAACAACTACCACTAAAGAGAGAAAAATTCCTAGAGTAGCAAGAGTAAAAACCAGTTTTTTGGTTTCCTTTTCAAGTAATGTTTTTTCTGATTTTATTGATTTTAAAGCTTTCCCTATTTTGCCAATCTCGGTATTTATACCAATAGATGTAACTTTAGCAATACCATAACCCTGTACTACTAAAGTGCCCGAATAAACAAATGGAAGATCATCACCGCCGGGACGCATATCTTTTATCTCTTTTCCCGTAGAGGTCTTGCGCACTGCCATTGATTCACCGGTTAAAAGAGACTCATCAACCAGCAAGTTAGAGCTTGACATAACAAAAGCATCAGCTGGTACCCTATCTCCTTCGGTTAAGATTACTATATCTTCACGAACAACTTCCCTACCGGCGATTCGTTCTTGCACACCATCTCGTAATACTAAAGCGCGGGGGCTTGATAAATTTCGCAAAGCTTCTAGGGAATTTTCTGTTTTTTTCTCTTGAAAAAAAGTAATACTAATTACGACAAACACAAAACTCAAAAGTATCACTGCTTCCTTTAAATCCCCAAGAATAAGATATATTCCTCCACCGCCTAAAAGAAGAATAAACATCGGCTCCGTTATAATTTCTAAAAAAATAACAAGGAAACCTCTTTTTTTAGAAGAAGGAAGTTCGTTATAACCCTCCTCTTCTAGGCGTTGTGAGGCTTTTTTCTGAGATAACCCAGAAATTTTTTTAAGTTCTAATTGATCAATCATATATTTTTTGAATAATTATTTGAAAAACTTATTACATTTTAACATCATTATCTAAAATTAAATAAAATATTACTGACTGGGTATAAAAAAAGCAAAGCGGTTGCTTTGCATAAAGTGTTGTATACGATGTAGTTAAGAAATAATTGCTGAGGCTAAACGAGGATCTATTTTTTTTAATTCTTGATAAATAATTTGCTTTACTGTTGAATCTGGTCCTGTATTCTTATACAATTGTTGCGCTTTTACAACGCTTTCAGAGCTCATAATTATTGCGGAAGTTAACATTTGTCCTGCTTTTTTTATACGAATATCTTTACTAGATAATATTCCCTCTAGATTAGAATAATCTTTCATCATGCTAAATCTAGTTATCATGCCACCTCTGTATAATGAATCAACCCTAGCAATTGCTACCATTATAGTTCCAAAGGGTTGAAAACCAATTTGTTCTTCGTAGTCACTAAACTGGAGAGCTACAACGTAAGCCAATTCTGGTGGATAACATAATAATAGAAAAGCGATATCAATAAAATATGCTGGGTTGTGTTGTTTTGATCTTATATCAGATAAATTCCAAATTTTATTTGCAGCTTCGGTTGGATTGATTTTCAGAATATTAGACTGGTTTGAGGCTTTTTTATGATAATCTTTTCTTAGATTTTGAATCAAGGTATAGCTCGGAAGTTTTGGCTTTAAACAAATTACCGAATATACTCATTCCTTCACCACCCATTATCTTATTTTTAATAAACGAGATTTAGACTAACAATATAATTTATGTGTTAAGTATGGTTAAAAAAACATTATCTTTTTAGCAGATACTAAGATTTAAAGATTTGTAAAACCAGATTTATTGGTAAAGGTTGATTTATAAACATTAAGAGTAGACCGTTTTTGGTAATCTATATTTTGGCATTTCGTTGATGCCAAAAATAGTTTTATAATTAAATACCTTAGGATCAATTTTAACATTTTTTTCTTGACCATCAATTATCAATAGCAATATAACGGGAGTAAATAATTTATACCTTTGATTCATAATAAGAGAGCATAAAACCCTTAAAGCATCAATATTTTTATCTACTGGAAGTATTGCTTGTTGTGTCTTTTGACCATTTTTAGAATAATCTATCTTAATAATATGATCATTACTTGTTAATACCCATTTACCTTCCATACTATCCACTAAATATAGAGTTTCGTCTATACAATCCGTATTTAATATCTGAAATGTTTCATCATAATCGATAATTATATTAATGTTAGCAACAGGATACCCAGTACCTCGTTCATGATGATGAACAATATATGCTGTGGCTTTATTCACCGTTTGAATAATTGGATAAAATAATATCATTATATAATCTGTAACTCTAGGCTCTGATATATCGTTTTTATTAATTGATGGCATCCTCATATCGTACACCTCCATAGTAATCAAAATGTTAAAGAACAGCCAAGACAACTCTCGGTTGCTAAATAAATTATATCACCATGAATAAAATAAAAAAATCCAAGCCAATTGCTTGCTTTTTTCTTGGATTTTTTAAACTTTAAAAGATATGCCGCCTTTTCTAGCAATTAATTTCGTTTACCCTATTGAATAGCGCTTTGCGCTAATTTTGCTTTGCAAAATTATTCAACAAGGTTTACTTTCCAGTTATCATCAACCCATAGACCAACGACTTCACAATCATAATCCCAAGATTCAACGGTTTTGACAGCTGAAATAATATGTTCTTTTTGTGTTTTTTCATCAACGGGGTTACCTGCACAATCATGATGGCCAACAATTGCAATATGTTTTGAGCCGTGTTTGTTAACAGAAATGTCAATTCTTTTTTTGATAGAATCAATTGCTTGTTGATCATTATTTTCCGCTAAAATACCATTGGGGCCTGGTTCAGTTATCGTATCTACAAAATCTACGTTATATTTATCTCTTAAATACTCATTTACTGCAATTTGAGTCCTTCCATCCATACAATTAATAGCTGTAACAAATGTTCCTCCATGCATATAAATCCTCCTTTTATATAATTATTAAATAGCTAAAAATAATAATTGGCAAATGCCAATTATTACATTATAAGATCATTCGTTTATATATCAAGGATTAAGTTAGCTTCTATTAGAAAATTTCTTTATAAAGATATACTGGGTGGGCTGA
>PFOW01000068.1 GCA_002792735.1 bacterium CG_4_10_14_0_2_um_filter_33_32 | reverse complement strand
TATTAAGACTTATATTTTTGGTATGATTTAATCTATGCAGGAAATAAAAGAAAAAATATCAAATTTCAAAAAGAGAATTTCTGCTCTTAAGGAGTTTCTTTGATGTTACTAGTTTAAAGAAACAAATTTATGAACTTGAGCAAAAGAGCAATGATCCGTCCTTGTGGCAAGACGAAGGCAAGGCGAAAGATTTACTAAAAGATCTTTCTAAGCTTAAGGAAAAATTGGGTAATTATCTTAATGTTGAAACAAAGTTTAATGAAGTTTCTGGATATTTTGAACTTTTAGAACAGGAAAAAATAGAAATTCCTAATGAATTTATTGATGATATAGAAAATCTAGAACAAGACATTAAACAGCAAGAGCTGACAATATTGCTGTCTGGCAAATATGATGAAAATAATGCGTTACTTTCAATATATGCCGGTGCCGGAGGAGTGGAAGCGCAGGATTGGGCAAATATGCTTCTTAGAATGTATCTTCGATATGCAGAACTAAAAGGTTACAAGGCAGAGATCTTATCTATTTCCGGCGGAGAAGAAGCAGGAATAAAAAGTGTTACCTTAGAAGTATCGGGTATGTTAGTTTATGGTTTTCTAAAGGGAGAAATCGGTGTTCATAGATTAGTTAGATTATCTCCTTTTAATGCCCAGCATTTAAGGCATACATCTTTTGCATTAGTGGATGTAATTCCGGAAATTCAGAAAAAGGAAATTGAGATAGATCCAAAAGATTTAAAAATTGATACTTTTAGGGCATCTGGAGCAGGTGGTCAGCACGTTAACACAACTGATTCTGCAGTACGAGTTACTCATATTCCAACAGGAATTACAGTATCTTCACAGAATGAGAGATCTCAATTTCAAAATAAAGATACCGCAATGAAAATTTTAGAATCTAAATTAGTGCAGTACAACCAAGAAAAAAGCGAGGAAGAAAAAGCTAAATTAAGAGGTGAAATAAGTCCAGCATCTTGGGGTAATCAGATTCGTTCATATGTTTTGCATCCTTATAATTTAGTGAAAGACCACCGTACTAATTTAGAAACTTCAAATACAAAAGCGGTGTTAGATGGTGATATCGAACAATTTATAGAAGCATATCTTAGAAAAAAAGAGAAATAAAAAAAGCCATTATTGGTTTTAGTGCTGTTAACTTTGTTTCGTTTTTTTCAATAGATTCGTTACCATGTTGTATGTACCAAGGTCCTCGATTTCATATATACCCGAAAAATTTTTCAGGTATTTTTTGATAATTTTTTTAATTTATATCCGGCATGATTCGAACCTAAGTATATATGAATCATTTATTCCAACTTCTTATAGATGTTAAAAAACGGCTAATCATCACATAGATTAGTTATCAGAAAATTATAAATGCTTATAGGGATTATTCATTTAATTTCTATTGTGGATAAGTCGGGGTTGATAATATTTCTAATTTGTTTAAGATTACACACTGTGTTAAGATGTCTTATATAATATTCTTAAACGCACTATAAGTATTTATGATTCAATTTTCAAAAGTAGATAAAATTTATCAAAACGGAACAGTAGCCTTAAAGGACATAAACTTAAAGATAAAAGAAAAAGAGTTTGTCTCTATTGTTGGTCCATCAGGTGCAGGAAAATCAACCCTGATTAAAATTCTTATTGCCGAAGAAAGTCCAACCAACGGACAAATAGTTGTAGGCGAAATAAATATTACCCGTCTTAAACCAAGCCGTATTCCTTATTACCGCAGAAAGCTAGGGGTTATTTTTCAGGATTTTAAATTATTGCCGAGAGTGACCGTGTATGAAAATATTGCTTTTGCCATGGAAGTTTCAGGTGAGCCTAGTAAGAACATAAAAATAATAGTACCAAAAATTTTATCCTTAGTAGGTTTGGTCGACAAAAAAGATGTATTCCCTGAAGAATTATCAGGCGGAGAGGTTCAGAGGGTTGCGATAGCCAGGGCTTTAGCACATCAGCCAAAAATATTAATTGCTGATGAGCCTACAGGAAATCTTGATCCGAAAACTGCATGGGGTATCATACAAATTCTTTTAAAAATTAATGAGCTTGGTACAACAGTAATTATGGCTACTCATAACAAAGAAATAGTAAACAGGCTTCAAAAAAGAGTTGTTGCTATAGAGAGGGGAACGGTAAGCTACGATAAAGAAGTAGCTGGCTATGTTTTATAGTTAAAGGTTAAACTATGACTTTAGCAGGAATAAAAAGAATATTTAAAATGGGTGCTAGAAATTTTTGGAGGAATGGATGGCTTTCTATTGCTGCAGTTTTTGTTATGGTAATAACCCTTTTTATCCTAAGCTTGTTTGTAATTTTGAATATTGGTGTAAATGAAACCGTTAAAAAAATCAGTGAAAAAATTGATTTAAGTGTTAGAGTGAAAGACAATGCTCCAATAGAAAAAATAAATTCATTAAAAACGGCTATCGGTCAGGAGCAGGGTGTAGGGAATATTTACTTTAAATCAAAAGAACAAGCATGGGAAGAATTCAAAAATTTAAATGAAAAAAATAAAGAAATTTCTTCTGAGCTTGAACCCGGAGATAATCCTTTGTGGGCTAGCTTAGAGGTTAAACTTAATGATCCAAATAAGCTTCAAAAAATAGTCGATATCGCCGAAACGGAACAATATCGTTCAATAGTTGATAAAGTAAATTATAGAGAAAAGCAGAATATTTTTGAAACTCTTGTTAAATTTACTAATTTTATTAAAAAAGCAGGTTTATCATTAACTATAATTTTTGTAGGTATCTCTTTTCTTATCATTTTTAACACCATTAGAATTACAATTTATTCCAGAAGAGAAGAAGTTGAAATTATGAAATTAGTAGGCGCTACGAATTGGTATGTAAGAGCTCCATTCATTTTTGAGGGCGCTCTTTATGGAATTATTGGCGCCATTGCATGTTTTATCATTATATTCACAAGCGTTTATTTTGTATCTCCAATGATGACTAAATATTGGACAGTTATATCACAAAGCAATAGTATGGATTATCTTAAGGATAGGTTATTTCTTATTATAAGCCTAGAGATTTTAACTGGCATCTTTATTGGAACACTAAGTTCGGCTATTGCTATTAGAAAACATTTGAAGAGAGTATAAATTATCCCTCACATTTAGAGCTGGTATTATTATTGATTATTAATTTAAATGAGGGATAAAATGCAAAAAAAAGATAAGAATTTTATTAGAAAAACTAACATTTTTTTAATGTTAGTGGTTTTTATGTTGGTTTCATATTTTTTTGGTATACCAAAAGCTTTTAGCGTATCTACTGTAGATCAGAAAAGAAGCCAAATTCAATCATTGGATCAGCGAATTAGTTCATTCAGGAAAAAGGCTCAAGAAAAAGCCAATGACGTAAAAAGTCTTAATAGCCAATTAGAGGCGTTAGATGCTGAGTATCAGGAAACAAAACTTAGAATTGATAAGATTAATGGTGAAATCCAACTAACAGATATGGAAATTATGGAAATTAATGCACAAATTAAGAAAACCGAAAACGAGAGAAGAACTCATCAAAAAACACTTAAAAAGGCGATAAAAATAAGCTACAACCAAGGAGATATTGATTTAATTGAAATCGTTGTTAGCAGTAATAGCTTAAGTGATTTTATAAGTGCAGAAAGTTATATGAAAGCTTTAGAGCAGAAGATTAATGAAGCTGTTAAAAAAATTAGAGAATTAGAAGATAAACTAAAAAATAAAAAGAATGAGCTGGGCAATAAAAGAAAAGATCAAGATAATTTGAGAAAAGAACAGGAAGTGATTGGGAAAGAACTAGATAATCAAATTGCGGCTAAAAGCAATCTGTTAGCGAAAACAAAGGGTGACCAATCTAACTATAGTAATTTAGTGGCTCAGTCATTGAGAGAAAAGTCTCAGGTTAATTCGCAGATAGCCAGATTAACCGGCTCATCTTCGGGTCGGTTGCCATCTTTAGGTTCTTCTTCACGAAGCACAAATTTAGGACATGTTAATGCCGGAGATGTAATTGGTTATCAGGATAATACCGGTTTTTCAACAGGCTCACATCTTCATTTTGGTTTATATAAAGGTGGTTTGGATATTGATCCAGCTCCATATTTAGGAGGTTATATTTCTTGGCCATTAAACGGTACAATAACCCAAGGTTATGGAGGAACTTTTAGTCATAGGGGTGTTGGATGGCCAGGCGGGTTGGATATTGTATCTTATCCTGGTGCATCTGTCAGAGCAGCTCATTCGGGTACAATAGTTTTTAATGGTGGAGATTCTGGTTCGGGTTTTGGTCACTATATAATTATTGATCATGGTGATGGTTTTTCCACGCTATACGGACACTTACAGTAAAGATAATATTTATCTAAAGCTTTCATTTATATAATTTCTTTTATATAATTTAATTCAGTAAAAAGAGAAATTTATGATTCTTTCTGACGTAGATATTAAGAGGTATGTAAAACTAGGTAAAATACATATTAATCCAAAATCAGATATTGAAGAGCAGCTTAGCGGATCTTCTTTGGATTTAAGGCTAGGGAATGAATTTAGAGTATTTAATCATTCACAAAATATATTTATTGACCCTAGAGAAAAAAAAGAATATACAAAATTGGTTAAACTTAGAAAAAATAAACCTCTTGTTGTACATCCCGGCGAATTTATACTAGGTATTACTAAAGAAATGGTTGGAATAGATAACAGTTTATGTGCAAGGATAGATGGCAAGAGTAGCGTTGGAAGGTTGGGAATAGTTGTTCATTCAACTGCGGGACATGTTAATCCAGGCTGGATAGGGAAGCTAACATTAGAAATAAGCAATATAGGCAGAATGCCTGTATTGCTCTATCCTGATATGAATATTTGCCAGCTAGTTTTTGAAATATTATCAAGCGAAGCGCATATTTGTTACTCAAAAAGCGGTAAATATTTTAAACAATCTTCGCCTCTGGAATCCAAAATAGTAAAAGAAAAACCTAAATTGACTTAAAAGCCAGTCTATATTATATTTAAGTATTCCTTTAAAGGGATACTTTTTTGATCTTTGACAAAAGAGCGGGTGAATAAGATATGAAAAATTCGGAAGAAATAACCAAGGATATGGTTGTGTTTAAAGGAAGAAAATTTTCTCTTGGAATAGCTAGAAGGATTTTTAATTTTCTTATTAATAGGTTTGCAAAGAAAATCAATACCCCAGGTTTAGAAAATATACCAATCAAAGGTTCATTTTTAATCGCAGCTGAACCCCATCAAAGTCATGCTGACGGTCCATTTCTTTGGAAGGCGCTTTGGCCAATAAGAAAAGACGTATGGGCTATTGCAGGTAAAGTAGTATCAGATCCTAGAATAAGAAATTTTTATCTTGATAGTTATGCAGGCATGATATATGTGGAAAGACGAGATACGGTTGATAGGAGAAAAATAGTTGTAATCGCCAACTTAGCCTTTGAAGAGATAAAAAATCATTTAAAAACAATTCCTTTTTTTGTATTTCCTGGATCAACTCGGAGTAAAGATGGAACTCTTATTGAAGCTAAGTGGAGAACTATTTTACCAGCGCTTGAAGCTAATGTTCCGATTATTCCAACTGCGATAGTTGGTACTAATCAACTTTTTGCGTATAGTGATTCATTGGTAACTCTTAAGGGCATGTTAGGTATAATTTTCAATCCCAAAAAATATGTTAATGAAGTTGATAAGATATCAATATCTTTTGGCGAACCAATTCTATTTTCTAAATCTTATCCTAAACAAGAAGGAGAAAACGATAATAGTTACGCAAAGAGATGTATGGATATTGTAATGTGTGAAATAGGCAGAACACTCCCGGAAGAAATGTGGGGGGTATACCGTGAGAGGATTAATGAATATATTTTGTCAAAATATAAAGTTGAGATTGAAGCACTGGAGGTGGATTAGATGAGAGGGAAAAAGCAGAGAAAAAAAGAAATAGTAGTTATAGGAGCAGGTGCTTTGGGTACAGCCTTAACTCACGCTATAAGCCATAAAGGTTACTCATTATCAGTTTTAACAAGAGACGAATTTAAAGCTTCTTCTATCAATAATCAGGATACAAATGCGTATGTTAAAGATTTTAATGATATACAGTTTCCCTACGGTAAAGTTTCTGCATTTACTTATGATCAATTTCCCAGTGTATTGGCAGATGCAAGGATAATAATTCTTACCGTACCTTCTTTTGCGATTGTTGAAACGATAGAACTTATCAAAGCAAGTATTACTAAAGCGCAAAGAATTATTTTGGTTATTACTAGTAAGGGAGCAGACAGTGAATCAGGTGAAACTCCTTATAAGTTTGCCCAAAAATCGTTTAGGTCATATCCTTTAGTGTCAGTAGTTGTAGCAAGTGTAGTAGGTTTTGCTATTGGGATTGCAAGAAAAGAACTCACGAAAATTTTAGTTTCATCAAGACGTTCAAGTAATGATGCAAATAGAATAATCAGAACCCTTTTAAGTACTCGCTATCTTATAGTTAAAAAGTCTTTTGATCCAAATGGAGCATGCTTGTCAGGTCTTCTAAAAAATGTTGGGGCTATAATGATCGGCATGTGCGAAGGCATGAAAGGTTATACTTTCTCAAATGGTGATAAGGTAATTATAGGAGAAGAAAATAGCAGATGGGCATTTGTTGATGAATGGTCTGATGATATGGTTGATATTGCTAAAGCATTAGGTATTAGAAAAAGAACAATTGAAGGGCTTGTTGGTAAGATAGACTTAGGTCTTTCGTCTTCGCCAAAAGGCAGAAATTGGCAGTTTGGTTATAGGCTTGCCCAGGGTGAAGCAATGGAAAAGATAATATTGGATCTTGGCACAGTTGAAGGTATAGGTGCCGCAAAATACCTAAATACAGTTATAGATTCCAAATATATTAGTACATTGGTAAAAGTTTTGGATAAAGAAATATCGCCTATAGAAGCAGTGGGTATGGTTCTAAATGACAATAATTCATCTGTTACTCAAAGATTTTCTGATGAAGATTTTCTTCTTAGTACTATAAGAACTATGGGGGTGTTATGATGTGATTCCGAAAAAATCCATATCAGATATAAGTTTTGGAAATCTTCTACAGCATGGTATTAGAGATATAATCCTAGATTTGAATTGTACAATATTACCTCTTATACATGAAGAAACAAAGGAATACTTAGGAATAAAACCAGAAATAATAAGATGGATCAAAAGAGCGCAGGATACCTATCTATTTAATGTATATATTCTATCTAACACAAAAGACACAAATAAGATGTTAAGAGTTGCCGATATTTGCGGGATTGATGGAGTCCAATGTTTATGCAGGGGTAATGGACAAAGATGGAAACCCTTTAAGTTTCAGGAGGCTTTTTTGGAATTCGGTATTAAAGCCCCAGCAAAAAATATTGTAATGATTGGAAATGGTTTTTTGTTAGATTGGTTATTCCCAAAATGGTTTGGAATGAAATCTATTCTAGTTTTGCCGAATCTATACAGAGAAAGGGTTGATGATTGATATGCCAAAGAAAGAGATAATCCTAAAGGATGTAAGGGCTGTAATCTTTGGAGTTCGTAATGAAAGAAGTATAGGTGCTGGGATAGTTAACGAGTTAGCGAGAAGCGGCGCAAAAGTTGCCGTTTTTAGAAAAAATCCCGAGGGAATTGCTCACCTTGAAAGATTGAAGGAGAAAGGTTCGCTTAAGGCATCTTATATTGGCATCTGTGATGTAACCAATCCGGCAGAGATAGAACAAGCAATACAAGATTTCTTAAATACATTAAGTAAGAAAAATAGAGAGCTTGATTTTGTGGTCCACTCGTTAGCAGGGGTTAATAATATTGATGCTTTTAAAAAATCTAAATTAGAACTGGATTGCATGGATTATATTCCGGCTATCGAAATAAGCGCTTTAAGTTTACTTAATGTGATAAAAACAACACTTCCAGTGATGGCTGATAATAGTTCTTATGTATCAATATCATTCATGGGAGGCGAAAAATGTTTACCTAATTATCACCCCATGGATGTGGCAAAGGCCGCTTTGGAACAGCTTACTCGTAGTTATACAGTAGAGCTTATTGAAAAAAATATATCCATTTTTTGCATATCTGCACCGCCAATTAAAACTATTTCTGCAAAAGCCATTTCTGATTTTCATAATATGCTCAAAGCATATAAATTAGCGACACCTTTTGTGGTTGATCAACAAGAAGTAGGTAGGGTTTGTGTGGCGCTTGCGTCAGGATATCTAAAATCATTAACTGGTTCAGTGCTTCATGCTGATGGTGGTTTTCACGTAATAGATTCTTTGGCAGAAATTGTTTATAAAAATCCTAATATATTAGACTCGCTTTAATACTTTTTTACTGCTCACTCATTAGCCAGTGTATTTACACCGGCTTTTTTATTTCACACTAATTCTTTTTGATTTATTATCAATTGATAATTGGCAAACAGGTTAGTGTGGAATTTATGTAAAAGATTTGCACAACAAAATTTTTCTGATAAAATTATCAATTGACCTCTTAGAGGATGTACATTAACAAGGCGGTGGTTATTCTGAATGTTGGAATTTTAGGAATAGGAGTATATTTACCGGATCAAATAGTAAATAATTCTACAATAGAGCAAGAACTTAAGAAAAATTTTGGCTGGATTGAGAAAAGAACTGGTATTAGGAAGAGAAGAGTTATAGCTTCAAATCAGCAGGTTTCTGATTTAGCAGCCTTAGCAGCAGAAGCTGCGCTAAAAGATGCTAATTTAGATAAAGCTGATATAAGTTTAATATTAGTTGCAACTTCTTCTCCGGAAATGCCTTGGCCGTCAACAGCATGTCTTGTACAAGATAAACTAGGTATTACTACTGGCATACCGTGTTTTGATATTCAGGCGGTTTGTTCTGGCTTCTCTTACGGATTAGATATAGCATGCAAATATTCTAAACAGGACGGTAATATTTTGTTTATATGCGCTGAAGCTTTTACACGAATAACAAACCCAAAAGATGATGGTACTTATCCGCTTTTTGGTGATGGTGCAGGAGCTCTGATTATTGGTCATGTAGAACAAGGTTACGGTATATTAGACAGTCAATTGGGTGCAGATGGAGAAAAACACCATTTACTAAGAATTCCAGCCGGTGGTTCTGCTATACTTTATGGAGAGAAAAAACTTCATTTTGTTCATATGGACGGTCGGGAAGTTTTTAAGATTGCGACAGATATTCCCTTTCGTATAACACAAAATATTCTTGATAAAAATTCTATATCTGTTACCGATGTGAAGTTTTTTGTTCCCCATCAGGCTAATCAGAGAATTATAGACGCATATGCGAAAGGTCTAGGTTTTTTTGGAAGTAACAAGGTTTTTTCTAATATTGCCGAATACGGTAATACATCAAGTGCTTCAATACCGATTGCATTGCATGAATTAAATTCTCATGGATTATTAGAAAAAGGTGACATTATTGTAACTGTAAGTTTTGGTGCAGGTTTTACTTGGGGTGCTAATATTATCCGTTGGAATCTTGAAAAGAGAGGAGCTGATAAAAATGATGAAAGGTAGAAGAGTTGGCATAGTCGATATGACTGCACTCACTTCCTTAGGAGATCTAAATCAGACATGGAATAATTTGATTGCAGGAAAATCCGGCATATCAAGAATTGAAGAGTCTTACTTAAGCAGGTTCAATATGAACGGCCCCGTTGTTTTATGTGAGGACGGCAGCCCTCAATTAACGAGAGTTCCTTATGCTGTCGATGATTTTAAGTGTCAAATTGCCGGTCAAGTAAAAAATGTTCCTATCAAAATAGATATCAAAGATCGTGAAAGTTTAGCTATAATTGAAGTTCCAGGTATTCTTGGACCTAAGGATATTAGAAGACTAGATAGATTTTGTCATTTAGCTATCCCTCCACTCAAACAGCTCAATAAGGATATAATTAATCTATTTAAACCTGAAAGAGTTGGTGTAATTGCTGGGTCGGGTACAGGCGGAATTATTTCCAAAGAAGAGGGTATCGACGTTCTTCATACCAGAGGTCCTAATAGAGTAGGTCCATTTCATGTTCCTGCCGGTATAATTAACACACTTAGTTTTGTGGTGTCTGATATTTTTAAGGTTACAGGTCCCAATCTTGCTACAGTAACTGCATGTGCTTCATCTCTTCATGCCACAATAGCAGCTTACGATAAGATTGTTCTTGGTAGAATTGATGCATGTATAGTTGTAGGGTCAGAGGCTTCAATAGGTCCAGAGGGTATCGCTGCGTTTAGTAACGCAGGAGCACTTTCCTTTAGGAATGATGAGCCCGAAAAAGCATCAAGACCATTTGATATAGACAGAAACGGGTTTGTTATGAGCGAAGGTGCAGAAGCATTATTTTTAGTAGCAATTGAAGCTGCCGAAAGATTAGGTATCCCAATTCTTACAGAAATTGTTGGTGTTGGAGAAACAGGAGATGCTCATAATCTAACTGAGCCCCATCCCGAAGGATTAGGTGCGGCTGCGGCTATGCAAAATGCGATTACTATGGCGGATATAAATCCTAAACAAGTTGGGTATATAAATACTCACGGCACCTCAACGGATTTAGGTGATGTTGCAGAGATTAAAGCGATTAAGAGAGTTTTTGAACATCATGCCCAAAATCTATATGTATCATCGACGAAATCTTGTACAGGTCATTTATTAGGTGCTGCTGGTGCATTAGAACTTGCTTTATGTGTTAAAGTTTTAGAAACAAATGTTATTCCTCCAACGATAAATCTGGATAATATTGATCCCAGATGTGAAGGAGTAAGACATATTCCAAATACTGCAATAGAAGCAGAAAGAAAAATTATTTACACAATGACTAATTCGTTCGGTTTTGGTGGTCATAATGCGAGTGTTCTTGTAAAAAAATACAAAAATTAGAATTAATACTTTATACCGAGAGGTTTATTACAACAAATTACCTCTCGGTTTTTTTATTATTTTAATATACGGTAAATAAATTTTTTAATATGCAATAAAAAAGAGGGCGATTTTTTTGTTGAATAATTAAGCCCTCTCGAGTTCTTGTTTTAATTGTTGCACTCTTTGTTTAACGGAAATGATATTATTAATTTCTCCAACGCTATCGCTGGCAAATATTAATTTTTCTGATAAAGGTATTACTTTTTTTTGATTTTTTTTTGTGGTGGAGTTTTGTAATGCTTCAAAAATACAATAATTCTTTTTGCAATAAGCTAAGCATCTTCTGCATCTTCCGTTATCCGGCGCTTCAGGAAGGTTATCTGTTTCTTGAGTATCAATAACTCTGCCTGGTAATCCAACCGGCGACATTATGATTTTTGTTTTTTTTGCTTTAACCCATTCTTGTTTAACATCATCAGAAGCGCCCGATTCATTAGTCATGGCAAAGAATTGCCCAAATCCGATTAGATCTGCCCCCATATTAAAGGCTTTTTTCATTTGCCATCCTCTGGTTATTCCTCCTGCTACTACTATAGATCCTTCAAAGTTTTTTTCGCGAAGGACTGGTATAATTTCTTCTAAAAGATCAAACACAGAGACTTTTAGATGTTCTTTAATTTTTTCCGGGTCTTTTTCTTGTATGCCTAAATGACCTCCAGCTTTATCTGGTGCCTCTAATATTAATCCATCAGCTTCAAGTTTAGCCGCTAATTTAGCAGCTCGGAGAGAAGATACAATAACAAAGCAAAAAATACTTTTTTCTTTTAATTTGCGAATAGCGTCTTTTGAGAAGCCAGCTCCTAGGGTTACAAAATCTACTTTTTCTTCTATGCAAACATCAAGAAGTTCATCAAAATCTTCTAATGAAACCATAAGGTTTACGCCGAATTTGCCTTTTACTCTTTTTTTTATTTGAATAATTTTATTGCGTAACTGTTTAGCTATAAGACCTGCTCCTGCAAGAGTTGGAAGAATCTTTTCTTTAACACCTGCTACTATAAGATCAACATCGGATATATTTACTGCCATTCCTTGCTGACCAAATGGATATTTCAACCCAAATCTTTTGGCAAGTGTTGTTTTTGGTATTTGCATGCTGATAATCACCACCGTTTTCAAAGGACTGATGTAATAATGTAATATTGTACTACTTAAAAATCAATAATCCAAATTTTTTGTTAAGTCATTAATTCAGTTGTGCTATAATATAAATGTTTGAACACCAAAGTTTTACTAAATGATTTAAATAAAGAACAAAAAGAAGCTGTAGTTTACACGCTGGGGTCTCTTTTAGTTATCGCCGGCGCTGGTACCGGTAAAACTAAGGTTATTACTTCAAGAATTGCTTATTTAATTTCTGAAAAGCTAGCTAAGCCGGAAGAAATAATTGCCCTTACATTTACAGATAAAGCTGCTGCTGAAATGGAAGAGAGGGTTGATGTTCTAGTGCCCTATGGTTATACCAATATTTGGATCTCAACTTTCCATTCATTTGGCGACAGAATTTTAAGGGAGAATTCGTTAGAGGCTGGTGTTTCGCCGGATTTTAAGGTTTTAGGCGAGGCTGGCCAGTCAATTTTTATAAGGGATCATCTTTTTGAATTTGAACTAAAGCATTACAGGCCTCTAGGCAACCCAACAAAATATATAAAACCCTTAATCTTCTTTTTCTCGCGCCTAAAGGATGAAATTATTTTGCCAAAAGATTTATTAGATTATGCCAGAAAAGAAATAAAGGCGAGTAAGGATCAGGTTGAAGCGGAAAGAATTTTGGAATTGGCCCAAACCTATGAAAGATACGATTCTTTAATGCGTGAAAGCGGAAACATTGATTACGGCGACCAGATTATAAGATGCATTGAGCTGTTTAAGAATAATTCCAAAATTCTTAAGGAATATCAGAAACAATTTAAATACATTTTAGTAGATGAATATCAGGATACTAATTATGCCCAGAATGAACTTTTAAAAATTTTGGCAAAGAAATCTCAGTTAACCGTAACAGGAGATGATGACCAAAGCATTTTTAGATTTAGAGGAGCGGCAATATCCAACATCTTGGATTTCAAAGACACTTATAACAATGCCAGAGAAATTGTTTTAACTAAGAACTATCGTTCGACAAAGCAAATTCTTGATTCATCTTATAAGCTAATTCAGCACAATAATCCGGATAGGTTAGAAATTAAATATAAAATAGATAAGAAACTTAAAACTTCTAAAACCGGTAATAATATTCATCATATAAACTGTGAAAGTAATTTAGCTGAAGCCGATCAAGTTGCTAGTATTATCAAAAAGAAGGTTGGCGTCGGCGAGCTTAAATATAAAGATTTTGCCATTCTTTTTAGGGCTAACAGCCATAGCGAACCATTTGTTCATGCTTTAAACGCCAAAAGCATTCCTTATAAACTTTCGGGCGGAAGTGGTTTATATCAACGTCCGGAAATTAGAATAATAATATCTTTTATTAATTCTTTAACTGATTTTCATGATAACTTGAGTTTCTATCATTTGGCCGTTTCTGATATCTACCAAGTGAATCCTTCTGAATTGATATCTTTAAACAGTATAGCTAAAAGAACAAATAAGCCCTTTCGTAATATTTTAAATGATCCTTCTTTGCTAGACGGTTTATCTTTGTCAGAAAAAACGCTCGATAAGCTTGAAAAAATCGTTATTGATTTGGAAAAACTTGCAAAGCTTATACCAACACATAGTACCGGAGAGTTAGTTTATCAGTTTTTGAAAGATTCTGGATACCTTTCTTTTTTATTGAAAAAGAGCTCTGTAGAAAACGAAATAAGAATGCAGAATATTGCTAAGTTTTTTGAAAAGATTAGTCTTTTTGAAGAAACATCTTTTGATAAATCAATCCTTAAATTTAAAGAATATCAGGATATGCTTTTGGGAGTTGATGATGATCCTGAGTTAGCGGATTTAGACCCTGATATTGATGCTGTTAATTTATTAACTATTCATAAAGCAAAAGGATTAGAATTTGAAGTTGTATTCCTGGCTAATCTTGTTGATGGAAGATTTCCGCAGAGAAACAGGGGAGCGTCTATTGTGGTTCCTGAAAAATTAGTCAAAGAAAGATTGCCCGAAGGCGATTATCATTTGCAGGAAGAACGCCGATTATTTTATGTTGGTATGACTAGGGCAAAAAAAGAACTATACTTGTGTTCATCACAAAACTATGGAGGCAAAAGAGCGGCTAAAACTTCCCAGTTCATCTTAGAAGCTTTAGATGAACCGTTTCTTAATAAGGATGTTTATAAATTAAAACCAGAACTGCAAATCCACAAATATAAAAAACAGGAAAGAACTGAATTCCCCCAACACTTTTTTACAAAAGACGGCCGTTTGAATTTAAGTCCTCATCAGATTAATGATTATCTTGATTGTCCTTTAAAGTTTAAATATATCAATATATTAAAAGTTCCTATTTTAAGGCACCACTCAGTGCATTATGGCTCGGCTATACATTCAGCTATAGAAAACTATTTTTTTTATAAATTAAACAATAAAGAAATAAATCTGGAAATGGTTTGGGAATTTTTTGAAAAAGCCTGGGTATCTGAAGGTTTTATTACTCGCGAGCATGAGGAGGAAAGATTAAGAAACGGCAGGGATGCGCTAAGATTTTTTTATAATCAACAAAAAGAAGAAGGTAGGATGCCGGAAAAAGTAGAGGAAAAATTTGATTTTAATCTTGTCTTTGATGATGATACAAAAGTTCGGGTAAATGGCAGGTTTGATGTTGTTTACAAATCCAGAGATTATATTGAAATTTCTGATTTTAAAACTTCAGAAGTAAAGGAAAAAGAAAAAGCAGATTTACGTGCTAAACAATCAATGCAGCTTTCAATTTACGCGCTTGCTTATAAAGAAATTGAAGGCAGGTTGCCCGACAAAGTTAGTTTGCATTTTATAGAATCCGGTATTAAGGGTGAAACCATAAAAACCGAAAAAGACTTGGAAAAAATAAAAGAAAAGATATGGCAGGTATCAACAGGGGTTAGGGAACAAAAGTTTGATCCAGCACCGGTATATAATCATTGCAGTATGTGTGCCTATAAAGATATTTGCCCTTTTACGGAAACTAAGATATAATCTAAAATCTTTAGGTTACTAAACGATCATTAATAATAAAAGAAAGGGGTGATCAGGTTGGAGATGGAGATAATTTTTATTGATTATCATTCTTTACCGACAATCGAGTTAGTCAAGCTGGCTAAGATAAATGATCAGATTGCCTATAATCATATTGTAAACAGATACAAAAATATCATAAGTTATATAGCGCGATGTTATCCGGATCAAGGCATAGTTTATGATGATAAGGTTCAAGAAGGTAATATCGGTTTATTTTTGGCAGTACAGGATTTTAGGTTTGATAAAAGAACATCATTTGGGTATTTTGCCGAAATGTGTATAAGGCGGAAGATGATAACTGCTATAAAGAACGCAAACAGGCAAAAACACCGGCCTATCAATGATTCTATATCCTTATACGGTTTATATATTGATGATGAAAAACCAAATAATAGACGTGAGGATTATATCTATAGTAAAGTCAAAAACAAAATTCTATTAAGGGAAAACCAACCCGATAGGTTAATAACAACTGAAGATCTTAATGATTATCTGCATGTATTAAGTGATTGCGAAAGAGATATTTTAATGTTGCGTGTTAATGGCTATAGTTACTATGATATTTCGAAAGAATTACGATTTAAGGACGAAAAAATTATTGATAATGCGCTTTTTAGAGCCCGAAGAAAAATTCAACAGTTACAGAGAAAATAAATAACAGTTTCTCTGTTTTTTTATATTTTAAATAGCTATGCTTGCTGTTGTATTTATGGATTTACAAATTCTGCAAGCGTAAAAGTTGCTTCTGTGAGTGAATCAAAAACCGTGAACAAGTCATGAAATTTTTCAAATTTTAATATTCTGGTATATAAATCGTTGTTGCTTACGATACCGATTTTACCTTCATGCAGTCTGACTATCTCTGATATTTCAATTAAACAGGCTAACCCTTTACCATCTAAGAATCTTGTTCTTGAAAGATCAACAATAACTTTATAATTTCCTAACCTCGCCCTTTTTAGAATCTCTGTTTGAAGCGGCATGTGTTGGTTAGTGGTTGCACGAGTTAATTCTCCCTCAATTTTAATAACAGGTATGTCATCTTCTAATGTAGTTTCAATTTTAAGGCTCATAAAATTCCCCTTATTTGCTTATGTATTCAATTTAAACCTTGCTCTGTTATTTTTCATTGCTTAAACTTAATACAACCTCGGCTTTAATTTGTATTAACCTATAAACTCCGTTAGAAATTTGCTTGCGAAACATTATACTTTTTCAGTTATGGAATATATTTATTGTTAGAGGTCTCTAGCAAGTTTTAAAGCGGTTTATTTCTAAGTGGGGTAAATTAAATCTGTTTATTTTTATTTGACATAGTTTAACTTTGATATGTTAAACTGAAATTAGGCTGAAATATCGGGGATTAGCGCAGCCCGGCAGCGCGCAGCGTTCGGGACGCTGAGGTCGCGAGTTCAAATCTCGCATTCCCGACCAATCAAGACATTTCAAATTTTCAGGGGAAAGAGTTTGCTCGCTCGCCCGCCAAATTTTTCTTAAAAGGAATTGAAAATTGTTTTGCTTTGGTGTCCCGCCAACTGCGGGACGGCGGAAACGACGGAGTTTATCCGCCTGCTGGCGGACTTCGGCTCGGGCGTGGCGGAATTCCTCCCCCCAACCCCCTCCTTCCGCCACGCCCTCGCTCTGACTGCCCTTTTTTTCGGCGGAATTGGGGGCCGTATTTCGCAAAGCGAGATGCGCCGCCAAAGAAAATGTTGCCCTTGCCCCAACCCACCCGTGTGCGGGCAACGACAAGGAACTCCCTAAATTTTTGTTGACCAAAGTTTTAGTATTTGGTATCATTGTAATTGATGAAGGTTAAAGGATACTTTATAACCAATACAATATAATGGTATATCTTAATAAAAACTATGTTAAACAATAATTCTAAATCAATGATAGGCAAAAACCTTAAAAAGATTAGACAAGAAAAAGGTATTTCTCAAGATCGTTTGTCTAAGTTAGCGGATTTGTCGCTAAATACCGTCGTTACAGTAGAATCTGGCTTGAATCCCAACCCAACTATTGAAACGCTAACTAAAATCGCTCAAGCATTAGATGTAAAGGTAGACGACTTAATTAAAAAATAAATATGAGCCAAACCATAACTTCATTATTGAATAAAACAAAAATTAATCCGTCGTGGTCTTTTTCGGATAAAACCAGAAAAGACACGGCGTATATTACACATGGTTATCATCGTTACCCCGCAAAATTTATTCCGCAAATAGTTTCTCGTTTGGCGGAAAAATATACACGAGTAGGTGATTTTATCGTTGATCCGTTTGGTGGTTGCGGAACAACGCTTGTTGAATCAAAAGTTATGGGACGACCGTCAATTGCCGTTGATATTAACCCTGTTGCTGTCTTGATTACAAAAGCAAAAATTACAGCGATTGATCCAGTTAAAATTGAAAAGGAGTTTGCAAATTTTCAAAAGAGATTGGAAACATACAACGATAAAACAAGAGTAAAAGCACCTGAACATGAAAGGATTGATTACTGGTTTAAGCCAGAAGAAAAAAGGAAACTTGCTTTTATTTTTGCCGAGATTTCAAAAATAAAAGATCAAGATGTCCAAGATTTTTTCTTTTGTGGATTTTCAAACATTCTCAAAAATTGCTCTATATGGCTACAAAAAAGTAATAAACCGACGAGGGATTTTGAAAAAAAACCGTCAGAGCCAATTAAAACATTCTTGAAACAAATAAAAATGATGTTACGAGGCAACGCGCGATTATTTGAATTGCTATCAGAAAAAGGTTATTTGAAAGTTCCGAGCAAGGTAATTTGCACGGACGCAAGGACAATTCAGGCAAAAGATAACAGTGTCAGCTTGATTGTCACTTCGCCGCCCTATGTTACCTCTTACGAATACGCCGACCTGCACCAGCTAACCGCTTTATGGTTAGAATACACCAAAGATTTGAGTGATTTCCGAAAGCGATTTATTGGCACTTCATATCACAATAAAAAAGATTTGACGCTTAATAGCGTAATTGCAGAAAATATCAGAAAAGAATTGTTGAAAAAAGACAAGAAAACCGCCGAGGAAGTTTCAACATACTTTAGCGAAATGAATCAAGTTTTTGTTGAAATGAAAAGGATGCTAAAAAAAGGCGGCAAAACTTGTATTGTTATCGGCAATACGAGTTTAAAGGGTGTTGAGATACTTAATGCGGAAGTTTTTGCCGAGCAATTGCAAAACTTGGGATTAAAGATCGCCGATATTATCAAAAGAGAAATACCGTCAAAAAATTTGCCGTCCGTTAGAGATGAAAAGACGGGCCGGTTTGCCGGTATAAATGATAAAAATAAAGTTTCTGTTTATCCAACAGAGTATATTTTAATAATGGAAAAATAAAACTATGACAATACAAGACCTCATCAAAATTTACGATACGAAAAAGAAAAAACATGGTGCGGAAGCATATAGGCACATTTCAAATGTTCTAAAAGAAGCAAAAGAACAACACAAAAAAGATTTTAAGGGAGATGACCACGAGCAATCTTGGCGAGCATTCAAGGGTAAAAACTTGGAGAAATTGATTGAATACATCATCACGGACGAAGTTAATGCTCTGGGCTTGCAAGTGGTAAATGGAAATAGTCTTGAAAGAACGAACGGATCAAATCTTTCAAAAGAATTAAGTTTGGTAAAAAGAAACTTAATTGTTGATTATGGCGAGTTTGGTTCACATTTGCCGGATGTTGATTTAATTATTTACCATCCAAAAATAAGCAAGGTTGTCGCTGTGTTGTCCAGCAAAGTTACCCTGCGAGAGAGAATCGCCCAAACGGGTTATTGGAAAATAAAACTTGCTTCCGATGAAGCGACAAAACATATCAAAGTTTATTTTGTAACGCCGGACGAGGACGGAACACTAACAGTCAAAAAACCTACAAAGAAAGGCAGGGCGATTGTTGAGGTTGATACAGACGGCAGTTATGTCTTAAGCGAAACAAACATTGAAGAAAGCGACAAAGTAAAAATGTTTGATAAATTTATTGATGACTTGAAAAAACTATTGAAGTAGTTTATGAAAATTTGTCATGTAAAAATTCATAATTGGCGATCAATAAAAGATTTAGATATCGATTTTGAGGATATCATGATTTTTATTGGTCAAAATAATCATGGTAAATCTAATATACTTTCCGCTCTTTTATTCTTTTTTGGGGAAATGGGTTGTATAGAATTAGATTTCAAGAAAGGAAGCGAGGATTTATTTGTAGAAGTTGAGTTTAAAGAACTTGACGACCACGATAAGGCACAATTTCAAAAATATTTAACTTCGGACAACCATATTAAAGTTAAAAAACAAATTATAAAGGGATGTAATTTTGAATATCATGGATATTGCGAAATACCAAACGATGACTATCTAAAAGAAGAAAAAATCAGCGATTTTACAAGTAGAGATAAAATTAACTCGACACCACTAAAAGATTTAATACCTTCCACGGGTAGGATAACAAAAGAAATTGTAAAAGACGCTCAAGAAAAATACATACAAGATAACAGAACCAGTATAGCTTTTCAGTATGATTTAGAGGCTACAAATTTTTTAGGCCTAAAGTCAGTAGCCCAAGGGATTTTTGGAAATATTTTTTTTATTCCCGCAGTAAAAAATGCGACAGAAGAGTTTAATGTTAAAGGCAAATCTATTTTCAATCAACTTTTGTCCAATGTCATAAATGAAATGTCATTTGATAACCAGCAATATATTGACGCTAAAAAGAAAATAGCTGAATTAACTCAAACTCTAAATAAAAATATTTCCGACGGATCGCTAAATGAAAGCAGACCAGAGCAGATAACCAAGCTTGAAAAAATAATAGAAGATGAACTTAAAAAATGGCATACAACAATAAATATTGAAATCACACCGCCCGACATTGATGAGGTCTTAAAAGTCGGAACCTCGGTCTGGGTTGATGATGGTGTGCCAACAGATATAGTCAGAAAAGGTCATGGATTACAAAGAGCACTAATTTTTGCGTTGATAAAAGCATGGGCTAATATTTCTAAAGAAATTAAACAAAAAGAGGCACAAGCAACTGAAGAAAAAACCAGCAGAAAAGCGTCAGAGTCAAACTATTTTATTTTTGAAGAACCTGAGCTATATTTACACCCACAAGCACAAAGGGAATTGTTTTATTCCCTTAAAGAGCTTTCCCAAGTAAATAATCAGGTTTTACTTTCCACTCATTCAAGCTCTTTTATTGATCTTGAAATGTATAAATCTATTTGTAAGGTATACAAAACCGATGTAAATGAGGGAAGTAAAATTTTACAATGCACGGAAGATTTATTTACCCTCGATGACGACAAAAAGAATTTCAATATAGCGTATTGGATAAATCCAGACCGAGGAGAATTATTTTTTGCCGAAAAAATTATTTTAGTTGAGGGACCGACCGATAAAACTATTATTCCATATTTAGCAAAAAAATTATCTCTTTTTAAATACGAATATACGCAGATTGATTGTGGCGGAAAGGATAATATAAAGATATATATCCATCTATTAAATAAATTTAAATTCCCGTATGTTGCGGTTTATGACAAGGATAATCAAATTGCAAAAAAATCTGATGCGATAACAACCGCTAACAAATCATCAAAGGAAATAGAAGACGCAATTGATAAAAATTTAGGAAAATCGGTTATTTTCGATAATGATTTAGAGGAAGAAATTGGTATTACTGATGATTGCAATAAAAATAAACCATATTTTGCGTTAAAACACGTTTCTGGCGATACTTTTGTTTTGAACGATAAACTAAAAAAGAAAATTGAAACAATTTTTGAGTAACATTATGGAAATAGAATCAACGACACTTTGGGATTTTCCTAGACAGAATTATGGCGACAAGCCACACGGAAATAATAAATACAACGGCGTAACGCCGGCTTTTGTTATTTGGAATTTACTCCAAAGATATACAAAAGAGGGTGATTTAGTTGTTGATCCGATGTGCGGAAGCGGAACAACAATTGATGTTGCCAAAGAATTAAATCGAAAAGTAATTGGCTATGATTTAAACATTGTCCGCCCAGATGTTATTAAAAACGATTCTCGGAAAATCCCGCTTGAAAAAAATTCTGTTGATTTTATTTTTATTGATTCGCCATACTCCGACAATATCAACTATTCTGACAACAAGGAATGTATCGGTAAAATTTCTTGCGAGAAAACAGAATTTTACGATGAATTAGAAAAAACTGCTTCGGAAATTGCAAGAATTTTGAAGCCCGGAAAAGTTATGGGTTGAGTTATTGCTGATCAATGGATTAAAAAGAAATTTACGGCTGTTGGATTTTTGATGTGGCAAAGATTGGAAAAACATTTCGAGCCAATGGACATTATTTGTTTAACAAGGCATAATCAAACATCAAACACGGGAGTTTGGCACAATAGAGCAAGGCAGTTCAATTTCTATTGAATAAGTTACGAAACATTTGAGACTCCTGCAAATAACTAAGGAGTTTCCAATATGCATATCAAAGCCTTGTGATATAAGACTAATTTGCATAGCCTTAAAGCTATGCAAAGACTAGACAGATTATTAAAATTTAATAAAAGTAAAGCAGCT
>PFOW01000067.1 GCA_002792735.1 bacterium CG_4_10_14_0_2_um_filter_33_32 | reverse complement strand
ATTGCGGAAAAATACCATGCCGAGGCGCTTTGCGCCGAGGCAACATCTTTCAATTTCGCTGAATGTAAAACTTGGCGGAGAGAGCGGGATTCGAACCCGCGAAGCGGTTTTTAGACCACTGACGGTTTAGCAAACCGTTCCCTTAAGCCACTCGGGCACCTCTCCATTTGGATATTAAAAAATAGTATCATAAGATCTATTTTTTATTGAAACAAATCACTACTTATATTGTATAGAGAAAAAGTCACTTTTTCAAATAATATTTCAGTTATAGGCTATTCTTATTAAAGACTCTAAAAAGGGTTTCGGCCACCATGAACCTCAAAATGAAGATGAATACCAGTTCTTCCAAATACTCTCCCAGTTCTGCCCATCTGCCCAATAACTTGACCTTGCTGTACCGGACCAGAATAAACATAAATTTTATTTAAATGTGAATACTGAGTTTCAGCCCCATTTGAATGCCTGATTTTAACAGTTAAACCATAGTCCCCATTCCACCCTGCAAAAGTTACAGTTCCGGCGGCAGCTGCCCACACAGACGGCATACTGACATCGGCAATATCTATTCCATTATTGCAATGAAACCCCTGAGTTTTTATGCCTCTGGTTGGCCTAATAAGCCACCCTGATGAATTACGTAAATTTTCTTTTGAAGTAAATCTAGGTGATTTATCTTTTTTACTGTTACTTTGAGTTCCCTTAGTATTCTTTTGTGGTTGGTTATTATCGTTTTTTGCTCCAGGCTTTACTCCACCAGGAACTATTAAAATTTGTCCTTCTGATACATCTTCATTTAATAAACCGTTTTCCTCAATAATTTGAGGAACGCCCGCATTATATAAAACCGCAATCTTCTTTAAATCTTCGCCTTTACCCACTTTATGCAACGTACCAGATATTGGAAGAATCTTTAAAACTTGATTTGGCTTAATTGCATCTTCATTGTCTAGATTATTAGACCATTTAATTGTATTAGTAGTAACACTAAATTTTTTAGCTATAGACCAAAGCGTATCCCCTTCTTCAACTGTATAATCGATAACCTTCTGGCACTCTTGTTCTGGAGTTGCAACATTAATTGATTTATCAATTGAACCATCTTCCGAAAGAGCTAAAGAAGAAGTTAGAGACTTAACATTACCTTCTAATACATCCTCCTTAACATCGATGGGAGAATTAGTAATCTCGGCAATAGCGGCAATAGTTTTAGGATTAACCTTCTTATTAACTATTTTACTACTAGTCTTATCTGACTGAGGAATAATGCTGGCATAATTAACACTATCACCGTAGACGGTTGAGATAGAGACAAAAAATGAAAGGCCTATAACCGTAGCATGCATAATATAATTAGTTGGCCTTGATAAAATTTCCCTAACAAAACCCTTAGAATTTGTATAAGACTCGTCTAATATCTTTTTGATATTTCTTATTCTAGAAAATAAATTTTGTTTTTGTTTGCCTAAAGTGTAATCATTTTTATTAGGCTTTTGAAAAAAATCTTCTTGGATGTTTATTTTTTGTTTTTGGGACTCTGTTGTGCTAGAAAATCTTTCCTTTAAAATAAAACACTCCTTATTTTAATTTGAAACATAGTGACCATTCTAGCAAAGGAAGCTTGTTTGTCAAGTATTACCATAATTGGCTTTAAGAAGCTATTTCAAGTACTTATACTTATTTTGCAAATGCTCTTCATAAGTTTGGGAAAAAATTGTCTCCTTGGTGTCTTGACGGTTCAGATAGTACAAAAAGGATGTTTCCTTAGGATAAATTGACGCATTAATTGAAGATATGCTTGGACTGCATATCGGGCCAGGAGGTAAACCTTTATTTAAATAGGTATTATATTCAGACTGCGAACGCGTATCAGCAAAAGAAGGCTGCGGATTATCTTTGCCGGTAATATAATTAATAGTAGAATCAACCTCTAGCGGCTTCCCTAAAAAGATTCTTTTCAGCAATAAACCAGCAACTGTTTTTCTATCTTCTTCTTTAGACACCTCTTTTTCTACTACAGATGCTAAGGTTATTACATCAAAAATAGACATATTTTTCTTTTTGATATCTTCCCTCGTCTGGCTAGTTAGTTTTTTATCAAAATTATCGAGCATCTTTTTAATGATTTCACTAGCATCAGCTTTATATGAAATATAATATGTGTCCGGAAAAAGGAATCCTTCCAGAGATTTTGCTCCATTTAAAAAATCATAGTTCCATTTTTTTACATTAACCGCTATTAAAAAATCTTCTCTTTGTACAATTGACCTTTTGTCTAAATAATCCGCCACCTCTTCCAATGTCCACCCCTCAACAATTGTAACCTTTTTTAAAGCATTTTTACCTGAAGAAATAATATCCAATACTTGAACCGGGGTTAAATTTTTACTTAAAAGAAAAGTTCCAGCCTTAAGACTCTTGTCCATATTTTTAAACTTTAAATAGCCTACTGTAATCCACTTATTCTTTACAAAGCCTTCTTTTTCTAGATTATCAACTATTTCCATAACCCCCTGCCCATCTTTAACCTCAAACACAAATTCATTATTATTATTCGATATTGGCGAAAAAAGCTGTGATTTTGCGTAAAAATAAATGGAAACCGTTGATACTGCAATAAATATTATAAAAATAATAATTACTTTACTTAATGTTTTCATCAATATATCCTTGTAAAATTAATTGTGCTGATTTTTTATCAATTAAATCTTTATTTTTCCTGGGATCCAGTCCTTCTTTAATCAACATGCTTTTAACAATATTAGTTGTATTAGTTTCATCCTCGTAAATAATGGGTAATTTAATTTTCTTCTCTAGCTTAGAAACAAAAAAAGATACTTTTTTAGCCTGAGGACCTAAACTCCCATCCATATTCCTTGGCCTTCCCACTATAATCTTTTCTATATTTTCTTCCTCGATAATTTTTTCAAGCGTACTCAAGTTAAAACTATCCATTGTTTGCAATGGTTTGGCTAACATCTGCAATTCATCGGAAATTGCTAATCCTGTCTTTTTTTCTCCCCAATCAATACCCAATAATTTACTCATTTGCTGTTTGATACATTAACTTTTATTTCAATTCTCGAACGATTTAAAGGAATTTTTTTAACCCAGAATGGCCAAAGGTCAACCTTTACGTCCATAATTTCTTTATTTTGTTTGAAGTATTCTATTGCTTCTTCTTTTGTCTTGCCGGGTATCTCATACTTTGCCTTAGATAATTCAAGTTTTTTTGTTGCAAAAGCCACAGCTGAAACAGAAAGACTTAATCCTTTTTCTTTTGTCTCATCTATCACTTTATATTCAATATTTTCTAACTTACCTTCAATTAGCTCTTTATCATCTGATAAAGTCTCCTTTATCTTAGCAGCGATCATTTCTTCAGACTTCTTCTCATTAAAACCAACCGTCCATAAACCTTTCTTAATTTTTAGCGAAAATTCCTCTGCTTCCTGACCTTCTTTTGCTGAAAAATTCTCCTCTACATCTCCATCCTTAAAAGCAGCTTCCAATATCTTAGTATCTTTTGCTTGTTTCTTTAGATTTTCCTTTAGCCTACTTGCTAATTCTTCATTTAAACTATTTTTTGCATCTTCAATATCCTTACTAGAAACTACTTTTACTTCTTTTATATATCCTCCGGACATAGAATTAATACTCTTACCATATATCTTATCCTGCTTGTTAGAAGGAAGGCCGGGGATGCTAAAAGTAGCGGATCCTATATTATAGTTATCTCCCGGCTGATCAGCCTCAACATTAACATTTGCTGTCCCTGCTACTATCTGGCCTTGTTCTACCTTTGTTCCAGGGACATTAACAGCGATAGTTGTTTTAAAAAGCTTCCCATCCGAAGAAATAAATCTTGTCCCAGAAACAAGGGGCTGTGCTGTTGAATCCCATTCATTATAAACAATTATTACCCCCTTGGCTTTTTCACCAACATTTTTTTTACCGGTTGCCTGAAAATTTTTAGAAGATTCCTCTGTCGCTTCGACAAGACTGCCTGAAAACGAATTGTTATCTTTTGTATCTAATAATGCCTCTAAGCTAACATTTTCTCTAATTTCCTCCGCTCTTGGTGATACATATATTGTTGCTTTAGGCAAAATAAACATGAGGGCTAAAATTCCTATAACTGCACTTAAAAAACCGAAACTGATTAATACTCGTTTAAGGGTTTTGGATATTTTCTTTTTTTCTTTTACGGGCTTTCCTTCATCGGATTTAGCTATATCTTTTTTTGGAGAAATTTCTTTAGGTGTATCTTCTTCTTTTATTTCTTTAAAAATGATTTTAGGTCCATCATCTTGCTCGTTTTTCTTTTCATCGGATATTTTCTTGTTTGGTATAAAATCTATTTTAGGCCCATCTTTAACAAAACTATCATCATGCTCATCAATTTCTTTATCATCTAAAGAATGCACTACCTCAAAACCTACTTGAGACGCTAAATGCCGACCCATACTATCTGTTGTTACTATCTTTATATCTTTATTAAAATTTTTTTCATGCTTCTTGAGCATTTTTAAATTAACAATACTTCCTAAAATAATAGAACCCTTTGGAATTACAATAAAAACTTTAGAAGACTTTGTCTTTTTTATCTTAGAAATAACACTTGTTATTTCTTCGTCAGCATCAATGTAAATAACTTTTTCCATTTTAAAAATTAATTAAAATTTAATTTCCTACAACTTTTAACACTCTTCTTAGTATACCAGAAATAACTTCTTCTTCGCCGGCTAGATCTATTGCAATATTAGCCAACCCCATTGGCGTTATATCCTGCTGATCAACCAAAAGACCTGTTTTATCTAATATACTGCTAACATCCTGTGGTTTTATAAATCTTACTTTTGGCGCCCTAGAAAACGGCAGTTCTTTATACCACAAGCTTTCCTGTAATAACCTTCCAATATCAGGCAAACCACTACCTCCTCCACATAATAAAATTCTAGAAGGTAAGATATCAACATTCGAAAATTCTGAAAGCGAAAGCTCAACTCCTGAAAGCCAAACCTCACAATCTTCAGCCATTGCATCTTTAACCGCTTTCATGGATTTTTTGTTAAGCAGGCCGTTTGAATAACCAATTTTTATCCCTTCGGCTTTTTCAAAGGAAACATTTAAGGACTGAGAAAGCCTTTTAGTAAAAGCCCTGCCCCCTAATGCAAACATTTTTGTACCTTCTACACCACCATTTCTAACAACGGCTATATCGGTAGTTCCTCCGCCAATATCTATAAAAACAGCGCTAAACTCACTATTGTCATCACCTCCGACACAACGAGCCACCGCATAAGGCTCGGCTGCTATACTTAAAACGTCTAATTCTAATTCATTAGCAATAGTTTGCAAAGCACCGAGATGAACTAGGGGTGCAAATGCGTTAAATATTCCTATAGTTACGTCTTTACCCTGAAAGCCCAAGGGATTGGTTACTCTATAACCATCAATCTTAACATCAACGATTGCAGCATTTACTAGCTTAACGTCAACTTCTGATCTACCCGTTTCCCAGACCAATTGCTGTCTTACCTGATCAAAGGTCTTCCATTGAACCTTGTGTACTATATTTTTTAATTCTACTAAGTCAATCTTAACCTGTGGTCTTAAGCGCTCATAGTGCACATAGGTTGTCTGCCCCTTTACCATTTCTCCAGCAATACCTAATACTGCTTGATCAGCCCTAACCCCTGCCATTTCCTCTGCTCTAGCCAAAGCTTTAGCGCAATTATTTATAACGCCAGCGATATCCGTAACAGCGCCTGAATGCATATCACCTAAACCCTGCCTTTGTCTTCCCACTCCTACAACATGACCTTTCCCATCCTCTATTTTAAAAACTAAGGCTTTCACAAATTCTGTGCCTATATCTAAGGCAGTGGCATAAGAATCTTTCTTTTTTTTAGAAATAAGAGAATTGATTATTCCCATTTGTGGAATACTTTTAATAGTATCCTTATCTTACCAAAAAACAAAGCTAAACTAAAGATTTACTTTTTTTCTTTAATAGCAAGACCAATTACAATAATAGATATACCAATTATCATTGTAAATTCAAAAAAGTATAAAATAATGCCTTGATGAAAAGCATTTTTAAAAGCATTTAGTGTTAAAAAAACAAAACCTAAACCAATAATAAAGAATTTTTTATTGAACGGCTTGCTTTTAAAGGCTTGTAAAATAAAAATATAAGTTAAGGCTAAAATGGCAGAAAAAGCGTAAATAATATGAAAAATACTAACAATCTTATTTGTACCCCAGCTAATAATTGAATAATGGAGATCTAAAGAAGGGTTATTAGGCAGAATAACATTAAGATAAATTACAAAAAAACCAAAAAATATAAATATCCATAATATTTTCTTAGAATAACGCTTAAAACTACTTAAATCGATTGCGGTATCAAGCATATATGCAAACGATAGATAAAGAAAAATATGGCTTATCGGATAACTCAAAGAAAGAATAGTTTTATTATCAAAAAAGAAAAGAATAGCAAGAGATCTAATGAAAAAATATAAAAAACCAAAAAGGAAAAATACATAAAAATGTTTAGCAATATCATTAGGATATTTTTTCTTAACAATATAAATTCTAATAGTAAATATTGCTGATACGATAGCTGAAATAATGTATGCAAAAAGGGTAATATTCATTTTATACTATAATTTATTCTAAAATTGCTTTTATGCGTCTAACCCCTGCTGAAGAAGCTTCCTCTTTAATGATTTTAAACTTTCCTAGTCCCGAGGTATTTTTAACATGGGGTCCGCCACAAATTTCTTTAGAAAATGCATCTGATGATTTTAAATCGCCACCGATCGAATATACTTTCACTTTTTCGCCGTATTTGGCATCAAATATTCCAATTGCGCCATTACCTTTCGCATCATCAACTGTAGTTATAGTTTCGTAAATTTTAAGATTAGATTTAATCTTATCATTAACCATTTCCTCAACGGCTTTAAGTTGAATATGGGTCATTTTATCTGGGTGAGAAAAATCAAACCTTAAACGTTCTGCAGTAATATTTGAACCTCGCTGATAAACATGCGGGCCTAAAATTTTTCTTAGAGCTTCATGAAGTAAATGCGTTGCCGTGTGATATTTAACCGCCATTTCAGACTGATCACCAAGACCACCTTTAAATTTCTGCTCAGCCCCTTTGCGGGAAAGTTCTTGGTGCTTTCTATATTCCTGCTCAAAACCTTTTCGATCTACCTTAAGATCTTTCTCTTTAGCTAATTCCTCCGTCATTTCGATTGGAAAACCGTATGTTTGGAATAAATCAAAAGCATCTTTGCCAGAAATAGTATTGGCTTCTTTTGATACTTGGCCACCAAAAGGAGCCGCACCAAAACCACCAATAATTCTGCGTTGAATTTTTTTTAGTCCCTCTTCAAGAGTCTTATTAAACTTTTCTTCTTCTTTCTTTAATTCTTCGTAAATAAACTTCTCGTTATCTTTAAGTTCAGGGTAAACAGACCCCATTTTTCTAATGATTACCTTGGAAACCTCTGAGGTAAAAATATCATCAATTCCAAGCAACTTACCGTGACGAATCGCTCTTCTTATAAGTCTTCTTACCACATAGCCCCTATCAATATTAGACGGTAAAATCTTTTCTGCTAAAGCAAAAGTGGCCGATCTTAAATGATCAGCTACTATCCTAACGGAATTTTCTGAATCAGAACTTTTAGTATTAGCGAGCTCCTGAATTTTTGCAACTGCAGATTCAAAAAGATCGGTTTCAAAAACCGTTTTTTTATTCTGAGTAAACATAACCAATCTTTCTAAACCTAAACCAACATCAACATTCTTTTGTTCAAGTTTTTCGAACTTCCCTTCCGCATTTTTAAAATATTCCATAAAAACATTATTACCAATTTCCACAAACTTATCACAGTTACAAGCTGGGCCACAATTAGGACCACAATCATTAATACCTGTGTCTATAAACATTTCTGTACATGGTCCACAAGGACCAGTGTCGGATACGGGACCCCACCAATTTTCTTTCTTGTCGTACTCGTAAATTCGTTCTTCGGGTATGCCTATTTCATCTTTCCAAGTATTAAAAGACTCTCTATCGGATGGCGCATCTTTACCTCCCTTAAAAACCGTAACTGAAATATCATTTTTGCTAAAACCTAAAACCTTGGTATAAAAATCAAAAGTAAAATGTATGGATTCCTTCTTAAAATAGTCACCTAACGACCAATAACCAAGCATTTCAAAAAAAGTTAAGTGCTGAATGTCGCCAACTTCATCTATATCGTCAGTACGTATGCACTTTTGAATATCTACTAGTCTTTTTCCTAAAGGATGTTTTTCTCCCATTAAATATGGGACAAGCGGATGCATACCTGCAGTTGTAAATAAAACCGACGGATCATCTTGAGGAACCAAAGGATAGGAAGGAATATACTTATGTCCTCTCTCGGTCATAAAATCTATAAATTTTTCTCTTAATTCCTGAGCTTTCATACTAATAAAATAATATCATAATATTTGAATAAATCTTAATTATTATTTCAATTAAAATAAAAGAGGGCACTGATGTTTCCTTTATAATAAAAATCATGTGCCCTTTTTCAAGATCTCCCCAACCTTGTTCCATCTTTATCCTCCTCGTTTAAGAATATCTTCGATCTGTGCCACCAGACGTATTAGATTATCTGGATCACCAGAACGATAGAAGGATATGATACCCATGGCATTAATATATTCTTCCTTAACACCGCGCGCTTTTGTCTGATTTTCTTTTTCTTCCAATAGGATGAATGCTTTATCTAGATTGCCTCCTGGCTTTAAGCGTTCTTCCTGAAAATGTAAGTTAGCCAAAAAACACTCTAGCAAAGCAACTTCTACCTCGTTACTAATTTTACCTACCCTTATCAATTCATTAAGTAGATTCTCGGTTTCTTCGATAATCTGCTTAGAGGGTAAATCAGTAGGAGGTTTTCTTCTTGTATTGTACGCGTCACGCACATTTGAGACTCCGGAACAGTTTTTATTAAATAATCAATGGGTGAAATATTACCCAAAGATTGGTGTATTCTCTTTGTATT
>PFOW01000066.1 GCA_002792735.1 bacterium CG_4_10_14_0_2_um_filter_33_32 | reverse complement strand
CCTTTTATTTTAAAAATTTTACAAAGAAAATAGTAATTCAAAACAGCTACACTGCCCACAATCAAAATAACTAATAGCATAGCAACATTGCCACCAAAATAATTTTCTAGCACTTTACCAAAGATAGCAGCTACTGAAGCGCCTATACCTATGCTGTACAAAGTAATAAAGTATTCAATTCCTTTTTTATTCATTAAGAAAAAGGATATATTGATTAAAAATTTAGTCAAGCAATCGTATGGCTATAAATATTAATAATCATCACTCAAATCGTAAGGCCTCTACCGGATCTACTTTGGAAGCACGATAAGCAGGATAAGCGCCAGAGATAAGACCTAGAAAAGTTGTAAGAATTAAAGTAGCTAGAATAAGCCAGGGCGGTAAAGATATGACATCTGTTGCTGATACACTTTGAGCTATAAGAAATTTGTTGATAAAATAATTTGCCACTTTAGAAAGAACAATTCCTGACACAATCCCAATCGCTCCACCTAAAAAACCAATTACGGATGCCTCAAATGTAAACAGCCTTCTGATAGTTCTACGTTTTGCGCCACAGGCTCTCATAATTCCAATTTCACGTGTCCTTTCGTACATAGCCATAATCATTGTATTAACAATACCGATTGCCGCAACCCCTAAAGAAATAGCGCCGATAGCTCCGATAATAGCTCCGATAGATTTAACGATTTTACTAATTTCTTTTAGTATATCGTCGGCAGTCATAGCACCCACTCCTAGTTTAGTTATCAAATCGGCTACTGATTTTGTATTCTCACGATTATCAACCTTAACCGAAGCTGATTGATAACCTTTCTCGTCAATCATGCTTTTGTATGTTAAAACCATACAATCTGGACATTCCTGCATCATATCCCCACCAGAATTATTTTTATAATCCACGTTAGTCTTTTTATCAAATTTGTTAGCCTGCTCTTTCTGTTGTCTTTGCTCTTGAGCTTTTTTCCAAGCTTCTGTTTTTACCGGATCTTCTTGCCAGTTAGACCAAGATTCAATTAATCTGCCCCATTTCATTGTAATAAAAGTACCGCCATTACTACCTATTGCTGGAGGTGCGGTTACACCGACAATTTCGGCTTCGAGCGTTGTTGATTTATCTTTCATTTTCTCCCAATCATCTTTGCCATTTTTAGGATCAGGAATATCAGCGCCATCACCCTGATAACCTTTTTGAGTTGTTAAAACCAGTGTCTTACTAACAGCATCTTCGTTTGAACTAAAACCTAAACTACCCACTAAATGTGCACCAATAACAATTTTCCCTTTATCATCTTCAGAAGAAAGCGCCCGCCCTGCTAAAATCTTCTTTTCACTTGCCTGATTAATTTCTTCTGCAACCATTTCGGTTCGATACTGTTTACCATTACCATCTTTACGGCTTATGGATTCAATATTCCAAATT
>PFOW01000065.1 GCA_002792735.1 bacterium CG_4_10_14_0_2_um_filter_33_32 | reverse complement strand
AATCTGCTCAAGCCGCAAGCCCTGAAAACGTAAACAAAGACGAACAAAAAGATGATCAATCGAAGAATGAACAAAGCGCGCAGACTAAAGGAAGAAACAACCTGTTCTTATTGTCGATTCTGCTTCTAGTGTTTGGTGTTTCGGGATATTATTATTACAGCTTGAATCCGGAAAAATTCAAAAACTTAAAGTTTCCAAAACTCCCTGGGATTAAATAGCATAAACTGAATTGTAAAAATTGAATAAAGGGTCGTTCTGGTAGTTATGACAGAACGACCCTTTATGTGTTTCTCGTTTGATTATCAATCTCAAAAATGTTATTTTTAAAATGAATAAAGGATTACCTATGAGCAGATTAGTACGTTTTATGATTATGCTTTTTGAATTTGTTATGATGTTCTTTTTCTGGTTAGGAACAGTATCTTTTTTTGATCAAGGCTCTACTGGATGCATATTTCAGAGTTTTAGTAGTAGGTCCAGCGATAGTTTTGAACAATGTATCAATAGTCTGCCATTTTTTCAAAAGATTTTAGCAAATCATCAAACAGCAGTAATGGTCGTCACTTTTATTGCTTGGCTATTATTGCTATTTTTAGTTTACTATTTTCAAGATAAATACTTATTAAAACAGGTAAATAAGAAAATATGAAAATTCCTTCGCCAGATTTTCTAAGATCAAGATGGTTTTTAGTGCTAGGGCTTATTGTGGTAGGTTACGTATTTTTTATGCTTGGCAAGATGATCTGGCAGAATTATCAGGTAAATCAGCATATTAACAATCTACAAAAAGAAGTTTTAGAAGTAGAAAGAGAAAATCAAAAATTATCAGATTTAATCGCGTTTTTTCAGACTGAAACCTTCAAAGAAAAGGAAGCCAAAGAAAAATTAGGCATGGTAAAACCTGGCGAAAAAGTTTTAGTATTTCCGGATGCTGAAAACAACGAAAAAAGCATAACAGATCAGATTGATGATACTAAAACCAAAAAGGAATCTGAGCAGCTTCCCAATTATGTTAAATGGTGGAACTTTTTCTTTAAAAGCAGTGATATTAATAGGTGAATAAGTTACGAAACATTTGAGACTCCTGCAAATAACTAAGGAGTTTCCAATATGCATAT
>PFOW01000064.1 GCA_002792735.1 bacterium CG_4_10_14_0_2_um_filter_33_32 | reverse complement strand
TTGGTATAATATCCCGGCTGATGCAGGAAAGACTAATCAAATAACATATAGTGTAGGTTATCCTAATGTGAAGGTTAAAATTGACTCATCAGATAACGAAGGCAGCTTAAAAGTGAATCCAGGTATACCGGCAGCTGGTGGTACTGCAACTTTTACTTTCAAAACCTATAATGCTTCATCAAGCAAAGTTCATATTCCAATATTAGGAGTTGCTGTTCGTTTAAATGAGCCAGCTTGGAATCCAAGAGATGTTGGTTATAATAATGTAGTTATTGATCCAAGTTCTTATTATTCATATTCTAAGGATTTAAATTTATCATTATCTGATGTTGGCAAATGGAGGGCTTGGGTTGCTTATTCTATAGGCGGTAAGTGGTATTATATGTCGGCAGATGGGTCTGCTGTTAGAGAAATTAACTTCGATTCATATTTAGAAACAGACTCACTAGACGGTATTATATTGCCTGCTTCTTCTGGAAAAGTAGGCAGAGAACAACATCTAGCTTTTAGCTGCCAAGAAGCATCAGCTACTCATTATAGTACATCAGGCGTTCCAGCTTGGGCTCAGAATGGTATGGCTTGGCAGACATCTGGTGGCTGTGGTTATGGTGCTTGGGGTAGCGCACCGTCTGTAGCCGGTGAACGCTACTATATTAATATGAGATGGAACTATACTGATGTTAACGGACAGCCAATTTATACTAACAAAAATTGGTATTATCAGAAAAAAGTAGTTGTTACAAATCCTGTTAACGGTAAAAAAATTATTGCCTCTATAATCGAATATGGCCCTTCTCCGTCAACAAATAGAGTATCTGGTCTTTCTCCAGAAGCAATGGGATCTCTTAGTGCTGTAACTGATAATAATCTTAATTATAAATGGCTATATAACCAATCTTTAAATGTATTAGGTCCGATTAATTAACTAAAATGATTTAAATAAAACCACCCTTCTTGCACTTCTCCTCTCATTTATCTACAATTACTATATATAACCAATCTATTACTGTGAGCAAAGACTTGAAAGATATAGACAAACAAATAGAACTTATCCAAAAATCTACTAGAGTTACTTTTAAATCTAAAACTCTAGCCTGGCTTCATAATGACCTAAGACGAATATTCAAGTTCTACTACAAATGGCATCTAAAACCCTATTCAGGCAAAGTACATATAGGTGTACTTATTATATATACCCTATCTATTATATTCGGAGCATTTAATTTTTGCTTATAGATACTGAAGATACTAAGGCAACAAATGCCAATATCCAAGCCCTCCCCACTTTTTTTACCGATACCGATTGGTCAAGTAGCAACTATACTAGCTCAACATCGGAGACTGATTTGTTCCCCGAAATTTACTTTTAAAAAATGATTATGCCAGCTTCGTGGAGGCTTTCGATCCGTCAACGCAAAGCAACATTCAATCAATGGTCGAATATAATGGGAAGTTATATATGTCGGCTTGCACCGATATGTTTAATAGTATCGGCGGAGACATAATCACTTATAATTATAAAACTAATTCAACAGCACTTTCTTATACAGTTGCGGAGCAGGGAATTAACGAGCTAAGCGTCTTAAATAACAAAATAATGACTCCCGGAGTGGATATTACGGATGTACCAAATACCACCGAGAGTTTTTATGTGTTTGATGGAAGCTGGGCAAAAAAAAGAATTATCCCCAATGCCTTACATACCGAAGGTAGTGCATTTAAATTTAATAACGAGATATATGTTTTTACTCAGAACGCAGGTGATGATAATTTGCTAAAATCGGCTGACGAAGGTAATACCTGGTCGCTTGTCAAAAAAAGGCCGGTAGATAATAGTGAATTTTGGTTTACATCCCTCGGTGTTTTTAATGGCAAACTTTGGATGAGCGGAACTTCAAGCGCTTACCCAAACGATACAGGTTTGTTCTCGTATGACGGAACAAGTTGGAATTTTACTAGGGTAGGTTTACTGTCAGATGTAGGCTATGTTGATAAAATTGCATATTTTAATAACAAATATTTTCTTGAAACTTACAGCACCGCTAACCATACCTCCATGTATACCTCTCAGGATTTAGTAACATTCTCTCCTGTTAATACTTTTAATTCTACAAAGTCCATAACTACCGATGGATATGCAATTTTTGACGGAAAATTATTTGTTTCCGGAATAAGTGATCCTATGGGCACGCCGTCCGGTTATCTTTACGATACAGCTGATGGCAGCACGTGGAATCTTATAAGTAATACTATGCCTTCCAAACTCATATATGTTAAACAGCGAGTTCATCCCCTTACTTCTTATGCTGGCCGCTTATATATGGGCAGTACTAATGATGCTAAGGTTTATGTATCGTCTGTCCAGTCTTCCGGAGAATTAATTTCAAAACCCCAAGAGCTTAATAATTTCAATGAATTGACTCTCAGTTGGAATGCCGTAAAACCCACGGGTACGAATGTTAAATTTCAAGTAAAATATGCCTCCTCGGAAGCCGGTCTCATTTCCGCAACCTTTGTTGGTCCTGATAAAACAGCAAGTACCTATTTTACAACCTCAGGCGCTTCTATCGATCATCTTCCCCAAAGTTCTTATGTACAGTATAAAGCCATAATGGATACCGCAGATTCTAAGCTTACTCCCTATCTAGAAGATATAACTATTAGTAGCTTTAACGAGGATCTATTAAGTATTCAAACTTTTATGTCTACTACTAGTTGGAGAAACGGTTTTAATGATTCAGACTTGGATTACATAGCCGCTCATTACAAATATTTTATTGCCGATGGCTATAGTTATTTTAATTCTAAGGTATCTTATCTTCATCAAAAAAACCCAAACTTGAAAGTACTTTCATATAAAAATGGAACTGTAATTTATAACAATACTGCAGATTGGACGTATGTTACTACAAATCATCCAGAATGGTTTTTATTAGATTCGGGCGGTAACAAGATTTATGAAAAAAATTATACAAATAATTATTTACTAGATCCTTCTAATACCGAATGGAGAACATATAGGGCGAATCAATTAAAACAACAAATTGAAAATTATGGTTATGATGGCATTTTTTTAGATGTGATTTCGGCTTGGATTGAGGATTCGGGATACATATATTATAATGCAAAACCAATTAATCCAAGCACGGGTCAATTATATACCAATGATGAATGGCGACAGGCAAATTTAGAATTTGTTGATTACATGAAACAATCTATAGGCGTTAATAAGCTTTTGATTTTTAATGGCATTATTGGTCATACATACTATAAATATAATTATCGACCATTTTTTGATGTATCGGACGGAGCTATGGCTGAAGGGTTTATGCGCTGGGGTACTAATCCAATAGATTCAAATAGATCTGAAACGCAATGGAAACAAGATATAGATTCTCTACAGGAATTAGCTAGTTTAAATAAAATAGGTCTTATAAATACAGGTCTCGCAGTTAATTCCTCGTATACGAATGATCAGATTAACAAAGTGAAATCTTACAGTCTAAGCTCTTATTTGCTCAGTTCAGGGGATCATACTTATCACCTTTTTCAGTATCCAAATTGGACCACTAATTATAAGCCATATGATGAAACATATTCTATGCAAATCGGCTCCCCTCTCTCCCCCTACTATAAAGCTAATAATCTATATCAAAGAGATTTTACCAACGGCAAAGCTTTAGTAAACTCAGT
>PFOW01000063.1 GCA_002792735.1 bacterium CG_4_10_14_0_2_um_filter_33_32 | reverse complement strand
ATTTATTTTTTCAATAGTTGAAAGAGTTCTTAAAGATAAACCGCCGGGAGTTTGGCTTAGTCTGCCTGCAGCCTGAGCTAATTTTTCTGCTGCGGCAAATTCTCCTTCTGCCTTAATAATTACAGCGCGTCTTTCCCTTTCTGATTCAGCTTGTTTAGCCATAATACGTTTCATGTCTGCAGGAAGCTCTATATCTTGTATTTTAATATCAGTAACGTCCACTCCCCAACTGCCCGTAGCCACATCAACATTTTTTTTAATTTCCTGCGCTATCTGTTCCCTTTCGGAAAGCAAAGCATCTAGTTCGATACCTCCTATTACATCCCTTAAAGCAGCCTGCGCATATTGGGAAACAGCTATCGTATAATCTTGAATATTAAGAATTGCATTCTCGGCTGATTCCACCCTGAAATAAACTACTGCATTAATACCTACCGGAACATTATCTTTAGTGATAACTTCTTGCTAAGGAATATCAATTGTTGTAACCCTAAGATCAACTTTGATCATTCGTTGAATACCGATGAAGATCCAATTTAACCCAGGATCTTTTGTCCCTGTATATTTACCTAACGTCAGAATTACTCCACGTTCATATTGATCAATAACCCTTAGGCCGCCGATTAAAAAAATAACGCTTAAGATAATTATCGTCCATAAAATTATAGCTGTTATCGAAATAGCGCCGGTTTGACCTAACATACCGCCCATAAAAACTAAAAACACAAAAAATCCTACAATTGAGCCAATTTGATTTGATGCATTGTTGTTCATAATAATACCTTTTAATTATTAATATTATATCAAAAAATGGGATAAAAATCGTTCAATCGCTAATTTATTCTTTAAGATAAATTGCATAATCTCTCCCTTGGTTTCCTTCCCCCCAAGTTACGCAAGAAGGACGTTCATCTGAAGTTGCAAATTTAGTAGAATCTGTTTCTAATGCAGTAAACAAAACCCCATACATATCTGAACAACCGCCTGGGATAGCCCGCATATATCTATAAGTACAATTAGAGTTCCAACCATCCTTTATATTTGTATTCTCACGCGGCGTTTTACTAATAAAATTATTACTTACTAAAGGCTGAATAAAACTATCTGAACTATCCATAAAATCATTACCTGCATCCCAATTACCCCAACAGCCATAGCTAGGTGAATCACTATCTGTATTATCCGGGTATTGATCAAATTTAATTTTGTACATTTCCAACGCTTTTGCTAATTCATCCAAATCAGCAACTCTCTTTACATCTTTTGCGCTTGCGCTTGCATTGGAAATTCTAATAATTACCAAACCAGCTAAGATAGCAATAACGGCTATTACTACCAATAATTCAATTAGAGTAAAACCTCTGTGCTTTTCCATATTAATATAATTATACCAAATCAAGTCAAAAAAATAAAAAAGAGGCACTAAACCTCATTCATAATAATTTAAATATTGGTACCGGGGAGAGGACTCGAACCTCCATGGTCTTTCGACCGCTAGCTCCTAAGGCTAGTGCGTCTACCAGTTCCGCCACCCCGGCCTAATA